>NZ_FRAX01000019.1 GCF_900142465.1 Fibrobacter sp. UWH6 | reverse complement strand
GTGATGGTGACCGTGGTATCGGTTTGTTCCTGCTTGACGACAGTACAGCCGTTGACATTGAAGATGGATTTGTATAATTTTGACATGGGCTTTTTCTTCTGTTTTTTTTGGCGATTAAATTTTAGAAAATAGCCCATTTTTTGTTTAATTTAGGCGAATGTCAACAAAAAAGGGTGGCGAAGCCACCCACACATGTTGATGAAGAGCCTTTTTTCTGTTATATTATTTCTCTTACCATAAAAATCACTTACCATCTTCAAAATAAGTAAAAACTCGCTAAAGAATAGACGAATAGCTTTTTGTCCATTTTTCGTACGATTGTCAAATACCTTAGTGAACAAGCACTCATCGTCTTCATCACTTATGAGAGGAAATACATTTTTGTTCACATACCACTTATATGCAATTGGATTTTCGCAAACAACCCACTCCAACTTTTCAACATTATCCCTATGGATGTGCAGCATTTCGTAAAACTGACGTTCTTCTTGCTGAATTTCATTATTCACAAGCATTTTCTTATTTGCTTGATACTGAACAAAAAAAGCCAAAAATGTTGCTATCGCTGCTGATATTGCGATAAATGGACTCATCAATCCATTTATCATTGTTGCAAAAGCAGCTTCATTTACGAAAGCTCCGTATTTTTGAGAAACGTTGCTCGTAAAATATTGTGGTGCCCATATCGAAAAAAAGATAAACAGAATACTTATGGTAGAGCCCAAAATTATCAGAAAATTTCCCTTTGAATCATTTCTGTCAAAATGAGAAGATTTGATGAAAATGAGGACCGGTATTGAATACATCAAAATCACAGGAATCAAAACAAAAAAGAAGAAAACAAAAAAATCATAAATTTTCATTTTTCAGCACCTTATTAAATAGACATTTTCGAGAATTAGCATTATCCATTTTATTCTACCACTACTTGGCCGTTCATTAGGAGCGGGAGGAGTTTGTCGCGGAGGGAGGTGAGGCGGGAGATTTCCTTTGAAAGGTCTATCAATAGTTTGAGCAGAGGTTCAATAATATCATTGAATTGCTTCAACACATTTTGAGAAGGAACTTCGCAAAGTACGGAAGATATCTTATCCAAGCTTGCAAATTCTTGAATTGACTGGCCCTTTACAGATTTCAATCTTAATTGAAACAAGTCTGATTTGCAAAACATAAATGGGAAAAATGATCCAAAATTCTTCTGAAAACGCAAAAGAGCACTATTGCAGTGAATTGCAATTGGAATATCACAATCTCTCAATAGGTTAACATTACCTAAAGTTCCGATTTTGGTAATTATCACGTCATTTTCTTTAGGTTGATAACGAGCATGAATGGATTGATAATTTTGTTCACTAATATACGTCGCTTTTGAATAATCAAGAAAATTATTTCCGAACATTGTTCCGGTTAAAAGGGGAATACCTTGTTCAACTCGTTGAGGTGGATTATGCGTTCCATCTTTTAACACATCCACAATTTCGCCTAAGTTTTTCACTTCCCAGCCGGTGGGGATTTCGCGTTTGAGGATGGGGTTGTAGACCATGGGGCCGCCGGAGGTTTTGTAGGGGCGGCCGTTTCCGTCGGGGAAGTCGAATTGTACGAACCAGTAGTCGTATAGGCGTTTTGCCATGGCTTCGAGTTTCTGGTTCATCTTTTTGTTCAGGGCGATTTTGTCGTCAAGTGCAGAAAGGACACTAACAATATGTTTTGATTTTTCAGTATACTCCGGAATATCTAAATCACGTAAAAATCCCAACGGAACAAATTTCTGCACAGCTCCAGCCATTAAAGCGTCAATCTTAGAAAGAACTAATGGGGACTGTAGATAGTAATAAAGCCAGTAAGCTTTTTCTTTGTTTCGACATGAAAAGACACCCATATTTTTGATTGCATAATCAATGTAATTGGATGTTTCAATATAAACATTGCCAACAGTTCCAATCATGGAAAAAAGAACATCCCATTGATGCACCTGACTGCGTTTATTCACATTCTCAAAATCTTCTTCAGAAATGAGATAGGCTGAAGAAGTTTCTAAACAGCGATTCGCGATATGCTTTGAAGTTATAAGAAGTCGTCCGTTCTCCACCGGTTTGGGTGAGTCATGAGTTCCATCAAAAACTTTTTGACAATAATCAATTGCTTTCATTACATTACCACTTCTAGATTCTTCACTACACTTCGTTCCGTTCAGAATGACAGGGAGCAAATCACTTTCTTCCCAAAATTCTTTCCGAACGAACTTCTTTATAGGCGTTTTCTACTCGTTTTTCGAAACTTCCCTCAGTAAACGGAAATGGATTATTACGAGCCCTTCGTTCAGCCTCTTTCCAATCCAGTTGTTCTTGGCGTTCTTCAAGAATTTTCTCTTGCTTTCGCTTTTGTTCCATCTGTTCTTCAAACTCTTGTTGCTTTTTGGCATTGAGCTTGGACACCCTAATAGAATAAATAGCTAAAATAAGAGAAATAAGACCTACTACTTAACTTGCAATTTCCATTTTCATATCCTAGATTCTTCGCTTCGCTCAGAATGACTCTGCCTCGCACCATTTTGTCGCTTTATCGCCGTTTTCAAAATTTATCGCCATTTTATCGCCGTTTTATCGCCTTTTAAACTATCATTTATACTATCGTTTATTCTATCACTTAAACTATCAACTTTCTTGGCCTTATAAAAATTGACTCTAAGCAGGGCTCCGATTTTCTTTTACGCAAATAAATCTTGTTCTTCCCAATTTTCAGGGAATCCAAGCGACGGCAGTTGTTCCGGGCGGACCATCTTCATCACTTGCTTTAGCTTTCCTCTAAAATCATAATTCGGGGCACACACATCCAGCAATGTTGTAATAATGCAAATGGAGAAATAGATTCTATCCTGACTTGGAATCGAATCCACCCATTTGGCAGGCTTGTTTGTGGGAATCATGGGGCGCACGATAAAGCTTCTTGTAAAAAGCCTAGAGTAATGGGCGCAAATGTTCCTAACCAGGTTTAAATGCTGGAACCAGCTTACTAGAACTTTCGTTGAGGCCTTATTGAAACCGAAATACTTCGCAACTTCTGTTTTGGCATTGAGATTAGATTTCAGGTTAGAGAATGTCTTGGAAAGTGTACCAAATGTTGTCGTTTCAAAGATCATCCACGCCGGAGGAGCAATTGAGGAGTCATACTCGCTTTCGTAATGCGTTTTGAAAACCTCACGAGAACGGCTCCAATGTTTTCGGAGTTCTACCAGGTTATCATTAAAAATTTTCTGATTATGACACAGCGATACATCTTCGTACCAACGTGGACCATGAGCAATGGAGAGTTGGTATTCCATCTGACAGCGCACAGCGATTTCAATAAAGCCGAGCGCTTCTACGATGAGATTTCGAAGAGCGGAGTCAAACAGGTAATCATTCTTAATGCTGGACCAACTTGCCGTGGGAAGAAATTCCGAATTAGACGAGGTGTTATCCTGATACGGATAAGTATATCCTCGTAAACGGTAATAGCTAATCCTTGAAAGGACTTCTACGAGTTCATCCTTAGAAACATCTTTAAGCCCTCGGCTAATCAGTAATTGGGCCTGCTGATCCAAAGTCTGGGGAGGTTTACTATAGATTCTAAGAGACATCAAATTCCCCCTAAATAAAAAAAGAACCTCGCTGGGTGCGCATTGTGAAGAGGCGTGCAAGGTTTTCTTGCACATAATATACAATTACACAAACCAAATGTCAAGGCCTCCCTCGTTTCCATTTTACTACCCCCCGAATTTCAGGCTGACCAGTTGCTTGTTGATTTCCTCTTCCAGCTTGTGGCTTTCTTCGAACATTTTCTGGAGTTCGGTGGCGTCGGCTGCCATCTGGGCGTTGAATTCCTCTTCGGAAATATCCACGTAGTCAATCTTGATGTCGAAATACTGGCCTGCGCTTAGGCTGTAGCCCTTTTCCTTGACTTCGCTGTAACTGACTACCACGCTAAAGTCTTCGACGGCCTCGGCGTTGCGGAAGGTATTAACAATCTTTTCGATTTCGTCATCTTCCAGGCGGACTTTCTTAAGGCCGTTGGCATCCTTGTATTCCTGGCCAAGCTTACTTGCATCTACAAGGGTAATCTTGTCGTTGTCAGACTTTGCGCCGGTCTTGTCAAAGAACAGTAAGCGGCTCCAAGATGACAGTGAAACTGTCCGACACTTTTGCTGGCGTTGGCTACATTACCTTTACCCTGAAGGACAATGCCGGCGATACCTATTCCCGCAAGATCGGCGTTACCCAGAAATTGGCTGCAGTATCCGCACAGGATCCGGAACCCGGCGTAGCCACCATTGCTAAGTGTGGCGCAGGAAGTTCCAAGCAAACTGTAGAAAAAGGTGCCGCCATTGTCGACTTTTGCTACACCTGGGAAAATGCGAAAACCGTTGAAGTGACTGGACTTCCCGAAGGATTACTTGTTGACACAGACAACATAAACAAGAAAGTTTCGATTAGCGGCACAGTAAATGACGAGCCTGGTGAGTACGCATTCTTAGTCACTTCTATTGGTGGCGTAGGAGAAGCCTATGTCAAGAGTGGAATCATTACCGTGGTAGGAGAAGAACCCGATGAGGATGGCGATGTCACATCCGTTGCCGCATTGAAACAAAAAGCATTCCATGTCGCCGTCCAGAACAACATCGTCCATCTTTACGGATTGCCCCGCAATGTTTCTATCAGCGTGACGGATTTGAGCGGCAAACACCTAATGACTTCCAAGTCCATCGTTTCCGTAAACGGCTCCGCCATTGTGAACCTGAATGACTATAGCAGAGGCTCCTACCTGTTGAATATCCGTGGCCTTTCCAGTAATGGCTCCCGGGTCAATAGAAGCATGCAAGTGCAGGTGAGATAGAAGAGTACAGCGAAAATAAGTTTATTGTGTTCCTTCGATGCGAACTTGTGCAATTTTTGCACAGGTTGAAGGCTCGTCAAGTTCCTCGGTTTGGTAAATATTTCGAATATGACGCAATATGGATGTTCTATCAGTCACGAACAAGTCTGCCATTTGAGCTTGAGTCAACCAAACGGTTTCATTCTTTTCACCATTATTGGCAGAAACTGCGTTACTCATTCAAGGCGGAACGCGCAATTTTTTTCTTTGCAAAAAATTCCTTCCACCAGTTCCTTGTCAATAAAAGGAAGCTTAGCCACCACGTGGTTTAACCCGCCAATGGTTTCTTGATTTTCAGTTTTTCAAAGACTTGTGCAGTTAAACCATTAGTTCACTCTAGAAAACACTTCATCCAATTTTTTTTGCAAGGTTCCTTCCTTTGCAAAAGGTAACGCATCAAGCTGTCTGAAATTATGCTTCAAATCATCTGTATTATCTGCAAAACCCAAAATGAAGCTAGTTGCGATTTTATAGATGATTTCTGTGGGAGCTAAACCATAGACTTGCTTTTCAAATATATGCCTTAGACGTTCCTTGTCATCTGGGAACAGCATCTTCATTTTCTGACTCTGGTACAGCCTTTTGACAATTTCAGTAATGTAAAGTCCAGATTTCATGTAGAGATCGACAAAAGTTTTGTTCTGATCGTCAAAGCAACCTGGATTTTCCTCCTCCAGCATATCAACCATTCTTTTAACAACATCTTTGGGTGTGAAAATTTGATTGGTCTTCTGAGGCGGAATATAATCGAAAATATCTTCAACACTCTTTTCGTCAAAGTAGTCTGCAAGTTTTTTCTTTAAAGCAAGAAATTCCTTCACAGAATCATTAAAGACCACGGAGTCAAAGAGCTGTCCCTTAAATTCTTTTTTTTCTCCAGTTTTAGAGTCTATATACGCTCCCCCATCTCTCAAGAAGCGGAACTGGTCCAAAGTAATGCTAGTAACCTCAGTAAAGACATTATCAGGAATATTTTGATCAAAAGTCGCCAAAGTGACAGTTTCATCACCATAGGCCATAAGGAACGAAGGAATCGTACGGGAGAATCCTCTTAAATGGTCTCTAACACCATCTTGAATAGAGTCTCGTTCGCGCTCCTTGATTTTGGTTTCCACGGTCTTGACTGTTTCTTTAATGGAATCCTGAGTAAATTCATTGATTGCTGAATCCATTTCGTTTTTGAACTTGGCAAAAGCATCTTCCTGCTTTTTCTTGAATTCAGTTTCAATTTCAGCCGTTGTTTTTCCCGTCACGTTACGCTGTTGCATAGCAACAACGCGTTCTTGCTCAATAACATTTGATTCTATTTTAAATTGTCCAACAGTTTTGTCAATAATGGTATCTACTTTTGAATTAAGAGTATTTTCCACCTGTCGAGCGACTGATTTCGGCATATCCGTATCGCCATAGCTTCCCTTGGCCGTTTGAACCACATTTTGCACAACAGTATTTTTAACCAATTCCTTCAGTTTATCATTTAACGAATCAGTTTTTTCAGATTCCTTAACTTCTGTAATCGCCTCATCAACTCGCTCTTTAACATCGTAAAGTTTGGGTCCAAAAATATCAGAGGCTACTCCAATAACATAATCATCAGTCAAGTTGACTTCACCATTTTCATCTAAGGACAAATCCTTCTTGACCTCATTAGACAATACAACGGGTGTTTTTGACTTTGGTTCTTCAACCGCTTCAAACTGATTGATTAAATCAACAACTTCCTTTGGTGCGGAAAAAATATTGCCGATGTTTTGGAACAAGAAATTGCTCATGAATCCACGACGAACAACTTCAACAGACTTAATCTTACGAGGAATGGTAAGAACTTTTTCTGCATCCAGTTCAATCAGTTCTCCATTTTCATCTTCTCCAATAACCGGGAAGAAATTCAGCAGTTCCCGAACATTATTCTTTCTTGATTCAATATCGCCCTTTCCCGAAGAAGTGTTCGGAGAAAGATCGTTTGCAAATTCTTCGAAAATAATCAGAGTTCGTGCAGGATCGAAGTCAAATACATAGGCATTTTCTTTACGCTTGTATTCGGAGCCTACATGGAAAAGACAAGGATTTTGAGCTCTAAACGCGGCCTGCATGTAAAGAGACGGAGATTTCACATTACTAAGCATTAGCACTGCTGTCCACTCAGGAATGGTAATGCCAGTAGTCAACTGACCAACAGACAAAGTGATAGTCTTTTCATGTTCAGCAATCGCCTTCTTGACCTTATCGAAAGATTTCTTATTTTCTTCGGCATCGTCAACACGTCCATCACCAGCTGCAAGGACAATTTCATAATCCTTGAATACAGGATGTTCATGAAGTTTTTTAGCCATGAGTTTTGCGCTTTCCACTCTATCCAAAAGCCAGAAAGTATGCTTAAGTTCATTGCGCAATTCTTCTGTAGAAAACGGAAATTTGGTTTGCTTGGTAAGAGCGTCTAAAAACTTATCAACCGACGAATTATGAACGAATTTTCCATTTTCAACCTTGAAAAATTCATTAAGATCAAAGGCGTATTCTTCCGTTTCACCATTTATCTCTATTCCCTGAGAAAGTTCATCACGAACAATTTCGGACATTTGGTAAGTGTAAAGATTTAAGGTCGGAAGCGTTGCATAGGGATTTTCCGTTTCAGAAGCATCATCCCAGCCATGTTTACTTTTCTGCTCATCAGCATAAGTATAGTTGAAGATTGCATCATCGGCAAACTTGTTATTTGCTAGAGCTTTAAAGGGAGTACCAGAAAGATGAAGTGTAAAATCACGTTTTATTTGATCAAATGCCACATCAGTTTTGTATGTGTCAACGCCTTCGTGAGCTTCATCTATTACAAGTAAGTCCCAGGAAGTCTTCTTGAGTTCTTCTAGTTTGTTGAATTTACCACCGAAGTAGATTGAGCCTTTCAAATCTTGCAAAGAGGCAAAATAAATAAGCCCCATCGCCTTTTTATTCTTAAGTACACGGGATTTTTTATCAAGAGCGTATTCCTTGTAAGGAATCACCAGGTTTTTATTCTTGATTCCGTCCACATCACTTACAAAGAAATAACCGGATTGGCGTCCAATAAACTTTGCATAATCTGCATACCAGCTATTTGCAATTGCAGGTCTATTCGTTACGATAAGGACATTCATCGCGCCCATACGCTTCATCAAATCATATACAGCGAGAGTCTTGCCGAATCGCGGCTTCGCATTCCAAAGGAATTCCGCCTTGTTATGAGCATTCCTGTAAGCCAAGGCCATAGAAACAGCAGACTCCTGCTCTGCACGAAGATTGTAGGGAACAATATCTTCCGTTAAATCTACGATACCTCGACTTGAACGAAATTCGTAGAACATTGAGCGGGAATCATTGGGTGAAATGAAAAACCATTCGTTTCGATCATCTTTGCTAAAGTATTCATTCCCCAAGTCCATGGGTTGTTTGACATCTTTTTTGCGCAAGTAGGCGTGGAACAGTTTGTCATTAAAAATCACTCCAGAACCATCGTCAAAAATGGCGTTACCTTGCCACTCCACCTGGGCTTTGACTCCTGCAGTATGTGTTTGCTGATAGACACGCTCTTCAACTGTTTGTTCTGTATAGCCAATCTTGATATAGCCATCATGATAGGAAATACCCGGAGTGGTATAGGCGTAAATCATCGGAACAACAGGTTTTGTTGTCTTAATGTTCGGATTTTGCATAGCCATATTATTCCATCTCCTTTACATGGGTTTCAATAAAGGTTCTTTCTTCAGGAGATAATTCGTACTTGTCGTAAAGTTGCTGATCGATGTCTGCAATAGATTTTGACCAGTCAATATCGGAATTAGAAGAGAAATCTTGGAGAGGGATTTTTTCCCATGTTGGTTTTGCATAATTTTGAGTAACCTTTAAGGCTCCCAACATAGTACGTAAAAATTTCGTTTTAATATACTTTTCTACAGCCTTTGCCTCGGCTTCACTCTCAAAAGATCCAATAGCAATATAGGTTTCTGTGGACGCAACTTCTGGCGAGACCACAAAAGGTTTTCCGCATATTCTTGCGGGGATGGGGTTTCCTAATTGTCCCGCAGCTCCATCTGCTTTTGAAATAAACACTTTATATTTGTCAAGATTTTCTACCTTTTTCACATAGTCTTTACGAAACCAACGAACAACTTTGTCTCGTCCATAAATTTTGACATATTGCAAATTATCATTGGGTTTTGTTTCAGTAAAGTAATCTGGTAAGTTTTCAAATGACTTTGGAGCAATTCTAGGATCCGCCGTAAGCTTTGTCAAATTAGGGATTTTATCATAAGCTAAATCAGAGTAACGATACAAACCCCTATTGTAGATGATATCGGCAAAACTCTGTTTTGACTTCTTTTCAACCTTTTGAACAATAGTATTTACATCATCAAAAGGAGAGAAAAAATTTATTGAACCATATATTTCTTTTTCATCCCTGTAAACAATAGTCACCCCTCCCGTAATGCTCGTGCCAGAAAATACGTTACTCGATTTAGGTTCATACATCTTAACTTTTAGATGTTCATCTTCAAGCATCTTTTTATTCCATTCTACAGGAGTATCCCCCGCATTAAATAGAAACCGAGCGGGCGTTATCAGCTCTACCTTTTCCGCAACAGAGAATGCGGACTCGTAAAAATGATGATATACAGAAGGATCATTTGGATTTGCACCAACGCCGCTTTCCTGATACGGAGGATTTCCAATTGCAAAATCAAACTTCATTTTTACGACCTCCCTTTATGCTTCTATAGGTCAAAGATTTCTGCCTTGTCCAATCAAAAATTCGGCATTCTATTTCTTCGGATTTTTTTGCGTTTTCTCCGACAGCAAAATCAAACATGCCGGTCTGTTCATTTTCTTTTGTATGGTTCCCATACGGTACTGTTCCTGTGATGCCATCCATCTGCCAAAAATTCCAGACGATGATATTGGCTACTTTTCTAAGCTCAGCATCCGTCGGTTCGCGATTCCATCGATTTTTCATATAGTCCACAAAGGTCACCAGTAGGTTAATGCGTGCTATAAGCAAGTTGTCGCCTTGATATTCGTATCCATAAACGCTTTGGAATGCCCTATAAGTCCATTTGAGCCAATCTTCTTCATTGTCCGTATTTTCGTTGACGACTCGCAATTTGCGATCGAGAATTCCTATACGCTTTTTAATGGGAATAATCTCCGCAGTTGTGGAGTCGTATCTGGAAACTATGTAAGGTGCTTCGCCGCAAGTAATTTCAATGCGCTTTGAATCCACATATTTTTGCCAATCGCCTTCATTTGCAAATTTCACTTTTGTCGTTGTAGGCTTCCAAGATTGGTCATCTTCTACATTGAACACATTCTCACGACCAAACCACTCTGCATCACAATGGTTGTTCATCTTGTTGCAAATCCAGGACGGAGTGAACACTTCCGCTTTTCCGCGAGTTCGTTCCGCCTGTGCTTCTTGTGACTTTGCAACTCTGGGCTGAATCAGATTTGGTCCTAAATTCCGCAACATGGCTTCGGTAATTTGTTCAGCCTTGCCATATACAATTCCACTCTTTGTAGTGATTGTTGAAGCGAATACGATATTTCTTCCCGTTGTCTTATCTTTGACAAGGGACTTTAGCACGACAGAAACGGGATAGTTATTTATATCAATAAGCTTCTTCATTTGACTCCGCATCACCCCGTTTACGGAGATTTGAAGAAGTCAAAGAATTCAGCTAACAAAAAAAGGCGTGGAGTCGCTGAAGCTATTACTGCTTTCTGGGGCTCGCCAAAGCCTTTGTAACCAATAACAGCAAACGACCCACGCCCCAATTGGGACGTGAGCAGTTCACTCTATTCTCGTTACAATGGAAATTTGGCGATTTCAGAAAGGAGACTAGAGCAAATAACTCAATAAAACGGGCGCTCAACCCACGCACCGCAGGCTCAAGGGCCCTTGGTCGCAGAAGGAGCTATGTATAGAGGAATATAGGTATTTTTTGAAAAAACGAAGCGAGATTTTTAAGCGTACTAGGCCATTTTTTTGCAAATTATTTCTCTGTTCACAGTTCCTGTTTCCGTTCGAATTCTTCACGAACCTGCTTTACCTCCGCAATCAACCGCTCCTTACTCGGCATGTAAAGTTTGAATTCGCTGGCAAGGATTGTCTCGTTGTCTTCGGGGAGCGTCATCTTTACGACGGTATCGTTCTTTTCGGCACAAAGAAGAATGCCGATAGTCTTGCGTTCGTCGGGCAATTTTTCCACACGGTCAAAATAATTCACGTACATCTGCAACTGTCCCAAATCCTGGTGCGTCACTTTTTCGGTCTTGATTTCAACAACCACAAAGCAGCGCAACAAACGATTATAAAGAACCAGATCTACAAAGAACTCGTCGTCTTCAAGAAGGATCCTTCTTTGCCTTGCGATAAAGGCAAAGCCGTTGCCAAGCTCCAGCAAAAAGCGCTGCAAATGATTGATAATCGCGGTTTCAAGATCGCGTTCGTAATATTCGGGATTACGTTCCAAGCCCAAGAATTCCAAGACCATCGGGTCCTTAATGACCTCCTGGGGAGTCTCGGGAATCCTTTGCTTGCGGGCTACCGCCAGAACCTTTTCCTTGTCGGAGCTCATAAGAAGGCGCTCATAAAGCTGGGAATGAATTTGACGTTCAAGTTCGCGACTAGTCCATGCGTTATTCACTGTTTCCAATTCGTAATATTCACGCTTGTCGGGATCATCAATAGCAATCAAGTCCCTATATTGAGTCCAATTCAATTGTGAACGCACTGCGTTCACAATTGGGTAAAGCGTGTAAAATTTACGGCAGAACGCCAATTGTCGATAAGAAAAACCGCTTCCGTACTCCGGTTCCAGTTCCTTGGAAAGATTTTTCAAGAGAAACGAGCCGTAATCAGCCCGTTTTTTACCTTTCTGCTCTTCTACCTGAATACGCCGCCCGATATTCCAGTACATCTGTACACGGCAAAAATCAACACTGCGCACCGCATTCCGGCGGGACTGTTCAATAATTCCGCGAATATCAGTTACAAAATTTTTGTTGAGTGATTCTATTTCTTTTTTAGCCATACAGCCTCCTTCGTTCATTTCTTGTTACCAGAGGCGTCTTTGAATACGGCAAGCAGAATCCGCAAAGCCATATAACAAAAAGACGCACTTCTCCATTCGATAGAGAAGCGCGTCGGGCAGTAATGTAGGTGATTTTTAGAAAGTTGGCAAGGTGCTTGCGAAAATTTTACAAACTACAGAGCAAACTTTCTTCAGGCTTCCGCATGGTTACATTTCCCCCTCTTTTATCTAATTCTTCATCATGGATTCCGGCAGGAACCCCTGCTGATACAGCGTATAGATCAGGCTCACCATCAGCGGGCTTCCTGCGAATTTCAGGTAGTATTTTCGGGCACCCTCGGATACGGGGGCAATAAGGCCTGCATCCAGCATGGCGCGGATGTTTCTGGACCTCGCAAAAGTATTTGCCCACACGCCAGCTAAGTCTGAAGCCTGGAAGATTGGTTTTTCGAGGGCAACTTGCAGCGCTAAAAGCGTATCCTTGTCGATGATTCCCTTGCGCGATGCATCCCGAAGAACAGGCTCCAGAATATTTTGCCTAACGTAGTTTACGTCTGTCAGTTTTTCGGTTTTTTGCAATTCGTCTAGCAGCCCCTGCAGCACAAACTGGCACCACTGTACCTGCGCCTCGTTGTTCTTGGAGTCTGCCACCTTCAACATTTCGTAGTACTTGTTGTGATTGGAGCAGAACACCGCCGTAGGGTTAAACAGCCTAGACTGTCGAACATCAAAAAGTCGCACAATCATGGCGTAGGTCAAGAGCCTTGCCGTTCTTCCGTTGCCATTGCGGAACGGATGAATCCAGACAAACTGATGATGGACCACAGAAACCTTCAGCAGATCATATTGCTGTTCGCAATCCCTATTGATGAACTTTACAAGTTCGCGCATCAGCGTCGGAACATCGTCGGCATCGGGAGGCTCATGACTCGAACCCGCAATGGAAATGGAAACGTCGCGGTAGCTGCCTGCGTTAGGGTCGCCTTCGTGAACCAGCCCCTCTACGGCCATTTTTTGCAAAAAGATTAACAAACATTTGTACTAAAACAAGTCTTACAATTGCGAGATTCAATAAATTTTATCAAATTTCGCCAATTTTTTTATTTTCTTCAACAAGTTCATTAAGTTTTTGAATACTCAATTGAAGGTTTAAATGTGTTCCATCACTATTTTCGCCTTTGATGGTTTGGTAAAGGGTACAAAGACTGATGGACGTTTTGTTGTTGATTAAGCCCGAATTCGCAAATAAGATTTTTGACTTTGCTATTCAGGTCGGAAGCGTTAAGCGATTCAAGAAGGCGAAAACATTGCAGGACTACAACATAAAATTTGCGCCGCAATCTTACGTCTATATTGAGAATTAAGATATTGGTGCACCTTTAGGCTCCAGCGAAGAAATCGAAAAGTTTTGGAGCTAAATTCCAGACGATGAGGTTTTCTCTACAGAATTCCACTCTCATAACAAAAATTTTTTCTAAATCAACGCAAATAAGGTATTTTACCATTTGTTATGGGATTGGATTATGGCAGCAAGTAAAGTAGTTGAGCATCTTCTTGAATACGATGATTACCGCAAATTTCTTCAGGATTACTTCGAAGAACAGAAGATTTTAAGTGCGGCATTTTCTCATCGTTTCTTTGCAGCAAAAGCGGGTTTCAAGACATCTTCCTATTGCTTGAATGTCATTCGCGGCAGATTCAAGCTGACCCAAAAATCTGCAGAAAAGATTGCAGCTGCCATTGGCCTCACCGCCCTTCGTGAAGCTTACTTTCTGACCCTTGTGGAATTTAATCAGGCGGAACAAATCAACAAGAGGGACGCCGCCTGGGATCAAATCGTTCAAATCAGGCGACAGGCAGAATTTAAGCACCTGACAAATCGGGAACAGTCCTATTTTTCCAAATGGTACAACCCCATTATTCGCGAACTTGCCGTAAGTTCCGAATGGGAGGGCGATTACAAAGCATTAGCCAAAATGGTGGTGCCGCCTATAACAGCCAGCGAAGCCCGCGACGCCGTAAAGAACCTGACCGAGCTTGGACTCATCCAGAAAATTGGCGACCATTACGAGGAAACCTCCCTGATGGTAGACGCATCCGATGTATCGCCCATTGCGCTGAAGCAAATCCGTCGGGATTATATCCAGCATGCCTTGCGTGCGGTGGAATGCATTCCCCGAGATGAGCAATACGCCGCATTTACAACGCTTGCCATGAGCGAAAGTTCCTTCAACTATGTGGTTGAAGTCATGAGGGACGCCCGAAAAAAAATCATGGCCAAGATTGCCAATGACGAGAACGTTGAACGGGTTTACGAGATGATGTTCATGACATTCCCCATGAGCACAAAGATTTCGGGGGAAAAATGAGAAAATTCTACTCAACATTCGGAATTGCGATTTCCCTATCCGCCTCCATTCTCGTTTGTGCCTGCTCCGATAAAAAGAACGATGTGGCCGGCGGTATAACTGACATTGACCATTCCATGGCCTATACGGGAAAGATCCTGGACGCAAACGGCAAGGGAGTTGCTTCTGCCAGAGTGGTGGCCTATATCGACAATTCCATTTCCGTTGAAGACTCTGTAGAAACAACTTCTGACAGTACTGGAAATTACGAGCTGATTTTTGACCGAAATACCGACGCAGACACCGTTATTCTCTATGCAGAATATAACGCTCTTTGCGCCTTGATAAATGCCGCAGGTCTTGAAAATAACGATCTGCAGATTTCTGAAAGAAAAATGCTGACAGGTCGCATCGACGGCGCAAATGATGGATTCGTCCGAATCAAGGGAACCTCCATCAAGGCTGAAATTTCCGAAGATGGAACGTTCTCCATCAACAACGCGCCTGTAGGAGAAATCCTCTTGCAATATGTGGAGAATAAAGCCCCCGTGGCAGTATTCCCCGTGTCTACCGCAGGAACATCTGACACAATTGCCCTCCCTCCATTGACAGAAAAGTACCTCCCTATGGAAGGGGCCGAAACCGTTTTCGATAACGATTCCACCTTGGCAACAAGTGTCAATTATGTGGATGGAATTTCTGGAAAGGCCATCCAGCTGGAGCCGGGACAGTTTATTGAAATTGACTCCCTGGACCCTACCGACGGTGACTTCACCATTTCCCTCTGGACAAAGTGGGATGGACCCAATGGCAACCACCAGATTCTTGTAGCGCAGCGCAGTTACTGGAGCGACAGCACGTCAAAATTCCAATGGCACTTTGAAAATACTGAAGGCAAATTCTCCGTCATGAAAAGCGCCCCTGTAAGCCCTGAAGAAATCTCCTTTGGAGATTCTTCCATTGTACCTGTGGGTAAATGGACATTCCTGACGCTGGTTTCCAAGGATCATCAGGTTTCCATGTTCGTTAACGGGGAACAAGTTGGCAAAACCAATACATTCGTTCCCAATACCCTAAATCAGGCTGTTCCATTCCGTGTTGGTGGTAACGAAATCAGTACAGAAACCTGGAACGGTCTCATCGATGAAGTGCGTATAGAAAGTGTGGCTCGCAGCAAGGAATGGATTCTTAACACATTTCAAACACACTTTAACACACTGGAATAATCCAAATTATTGCATAAATAATGCAGGCATAATATCTTTAATATGGGAGTGAGCCGCTTTTGCGGTTCCCTAAGTATGGGATTTGGATTATGAAAAAAATAGTACTGGGTGCAATGCTTGTGGCAAGCACCGCCTCTTTCGCCGCAAATGGCGACGCATACACATGGCCGACATATCGTTCGGATTTGGATTACGACACAAAATCCAACCTTGGCGAAATTGCACCGCCTACTGAGTTCAACAACAATTGCTCTGGTGTTACCGGGAAAAAAGCTGGTAAATGGTGGGCAATCTACTGGGGCAAAGATCGTGATTCCAGAATCACCGACGTGACCATCGATAGCATCCTGAAGAAATACGATACGGATTTCACCTATCTTTACGACACCTTGGGATGGGCACCCGACGCTCAAGCACAGGAAGGCAAATACAGCGCTATTTACTATTACGGTTCCGGCACATGCGCTGGCGGCACAAAGGAAGACACCACCGGCGGCTGGCAAACATACGTGGCGGGCTATACGGCAGTAGCCGCCTCCTTCTACCCTCTTTACAGTTTCAACACAAGCTGCCCCTATCGCGATCGCGTTTCCCAGATGGACGCCATGATTCATGAAGGCATTCACTCCATGACCAACGGCTACCCTGGCGCAAAACAGGCCCACTGGTTCCAGGAAGCAGGCAATACCTGGATTCAGCAGGACATGTTCTCCCATCGCGAAGGCGTTTACAGCGGTATGGGATTTTTGAATGCGGCAACCGTCATTGCGCCCTTCATGCCCATTGAATGCTACTCCGGCTGGCTTGTAGACGGCACCTTCGGAGGTCCCGGCGCACAGGGCGTTACCGGCAAGAATCAGCGTTACCTTCTGGGCGGTTCCCAGTACAGTAACATTTTCCCAACCTTTATGGGAACTTGGCTTGGCACAGGTTCTGTCCGCTGGATTTACGGAAATGCTTACGGCAAAACCACCTACCTACTTGAAACCTACGCATTGGAAAAAGGCCTTGGTCCCGATGCCACTCGCAGGCTCATTACTGAATTCCGCGCAAGGATGGCCTTGCTGGATATGAAGAAATGGTCCAACGAAATCAAGAACCTGCTGAACAACAACTTTGGCGGAACCAGTTACGAAGAGCAGTATTACTGGGATAACGGTCAGTACAGAAACACCTGGAAAATGACTCCCTACCAGACCATGACAGCAAGCGGAGAATATCTCGTTCCCGACGAGGCAACAACTCCGGGCTGGTCCGGCTCCAACGTCATTCCTCTGAAGGTTTCCTCCGGCGCAAAGCAAGTGACCGTATCCTTCTACAATGTTGGCGACAAATCCAACAACACCAACATGAATTATCTGCTTTGCTACCGCGCCACCGATGGAACCCCCGTCTATAGCGAACCCATTACTGGCGAAGGTGCAGTGACACTCCGCTTGGATAAGCCCCCCTCTTCTACCAACGGCACGCAAATGGTTTTCGCAGTTGTTGTCAACACGGATTACCAATACACGGGCAATGAAAACATCCGCACCAACCATTACAATTACAAGATTAAACTTGAAGAAGGCTTGAGTGGCGCAGGTGACGCCAACACGAAATACTACAACAATTTCGTACTGGACTACGAGTGGCCTGAAATCGGTGAAAACACCTTTAGCAGTTCAAGCGAAGCAGTGTCAGGCAGTTCCTCTAGCAGTTCCTCCAACATCATCGCAGCAGACACTGTTGAATTCGAAATTTCAGCAACGGTCCAGATTAGCGAAGATTACGGAACTACAAGCGTTGAATTTGATTCTCAGAAGCTGGCAACCACATTGGGAATTTCTGCAAATGAACTTGCAAGCGCCACATTCTTCGCCATCGATGGAAACACATTCAACACCACTTCGACCGCAAAGGCTCCGGGACACTGGTTTGACAAAAACGGACTTGTCACTGAATGGGGCGAAAACGCATACGTCTTTGCCGAATGGAATTTAACTGACGGGAAAATCGCCATTGGGCATTACCCCAATAGAGTTTCTGCAGGGGAAACCTACAAGTTTGCCCAAGGTTTTAAAACCGGAAACAAGATCGTCATCTATAGATTTACCATAAAAATCGCAAACGATTCCGAACCCGGAGAGCCTTCAGAAGGAACGACCTCCATCGCCTTCAAGAATCAAGGTCCCGCAAAGTACACATCATTAAAGAATCATCACGGAGTTCTTGAGATTCATTACACCATCAACAGACAAGACAACGTGAAGATTAGCCTTTACTCTGCCTATGGCAAACTTCTATATCAAAATATTTCTGGAGTTAAACCTGCCGGACAATACCGAGAAAAAGTTGACCTCGTTAAATCGGGTTTACCGCAAGGAACCTACATCGTGAAAGTGTCCACAGGCTCCTACCGCGAAATTCAATCCATCAACATGATTCAGTAAAGAAAAGGCCCGCGAGAAAAAAAACGCGGGTCTTTTTGTCATTGGAGTGTGGTTATGAAGTTTTATTCAGCCTGCTTCTGCCGCTTACTTTCTGCCTTACAGCCATTTTTCAGATGGCGGTACACAGCAGGGTGACCCGAAATGCTGTGAATAGAAAGCAGGTTAGAGGATTCAGAAACTGCCACGCCGGAAGTTTCCGTTTGTGCGGTAAAGAGAGAATTGATGTAACCCATGATATTCCTCGTTGTAGCTTACACTTTTAAATTTTTTAGATGTTCCGTCAGTTCCATGTTGGCGGCATAATCCACCGGGCATTCGATAATGCTGGGCACGTCCTGTTCAAAGGCTTCACGAAGGGTGGGGATAAGATCCTCCGTCCGTTCAATGCGATAGCCCTTCAGGTGCATGGATTCTGCATACTTCACGAAATCCGGATTGGTAAAGCTGATGGCGTAGCTGTCGCCATAACGTTCTTCCTGCTTCCACTTGATCAAACCATAATTGCCATCAGTAAACACAAGGGTCACAAACGGAATATGTTCGCGGTAAGCCGTTTCCAGTTCCTGGCTGTTCATCATGAAGCCGCCGTCACCTGTAACCGCAAGCACCTTCTTTTCGGGATTCAGGAGCTTTGCCGCAATGGCTCCCGGCACCGCAATTCCCATAGTGGCAAAGCCGTTGGAAATAATGCAGGTGTTAGGATGGTAGCAGTGGTACTGTCGGGCGATCCACATCTTGTGCGCACCCACGTCCGAAAGGAGAATGTCGTCTTCGCCCATGACCAGGCGGATATCGTGAAGCACCTTCTGGGGCTTGGGCGGGAAGCTCTTATCCAAGTCATAGCGGGCATGGTCTGCAGCCATCTTCTCGCGGATGTACAGAGCCCATTCCGGATCCTTGGTGCTGGGGCAAAGACAGCGAAGCGCTTCCAGAGAAGCAGAAATATTTCCAATAACTTCTACTTCGGGCTGATAGAATTTATTGATGTGGTTGGGCGTTTCATCAATATGGATAATTCGCTTATCGCCCTTAGTGTTCCACTTGGCGGGAGCATATTCCACAACATCGTAACCGATGGCGATTACCAAGTCAGACTGTTCCAGAATATAGTTCTGGTAATCCTTCTGAGGAATACCGATACACCACATGGAATATGTATTGTCGCAAGGGATAACACCCTTAGCCATCATGGTGCTCACCACCGGAATCTTCGCAGCCGAAGCAAAAGCCGTCAATGCATCAGATGCGTTATTTCGCACTGCAGAATGCCCCGCCAAAATTACGGGACGCTTGGCGCTTGCAATGGCAGCAGCGGCCGCCTTGATTGCAGTGTCGCTGGCGTACTCGATATTTTCACGATGGTGTTTCAGCGGAGTCTGAGCCACTTCTCCCGCCACTTCCATAGCAGCAATATTGCAAGGCAAGTCAATGTGGCAGGCACCCGGCTTTTCCATCTCGGCGTACTTAAAAGCAATGCGGACAATTTCATTCACCGTATCCGGACGAACCACCTGTTTACTGCGCTTGGTAATAGGCGTAAACATGTTCACCAAATCCAAATACTGGTGGCTAGTCAAATGCATACGTTCCGTACCCACCTGACCCGTAATGGCAATGAGCGGAGCACCATCGGAATTGGCATCGGCCACACCGGTCACCAAGTTGGTAGCCCCCGGTCCCAGAGTCGAAAGACAAACGCCAGCCTTCCCCGTAAGGCGACCATAAACATCCGCCATAAAGGCCGCACCCTGTTCGTGACGAACCGTAATAAAACGAATGGAAGAATTCTTGATGGCCTCCATCAATTCCAAGGTTTCTTCACCGGGAATTCCAAAAATATACTTGACGCCCTCACTTTCCAAGGACTTGATCAAAACTTCTGCGGTATTCATAAGGGAGTGGTTAGTGGTTAGTGATTAGTGGTTAGGGACGCAGAAGATGTACTTCTGTTGCGATTCCAAACCACCTCCATAGTTTTCTGTTGGGACATTTGCAAAAAGCGTGCCATAGCGGATAAAAAAACGTCAAATTTATTCGAACCGGCCGTCTTTTACAAGAAATGAAATAAAAATGTAAATTCTAGGACTTCTTAAACGAAGAAACCATACTTGCCCAGCAACTTTTACAAACAATTTCTGTAATACATTCAAAAAATGTATCTACGAAATTGTTACACGAAAATTATCTAAAACTGCACTCTAGATTCTTTCCTTCGCAATGTTTTAAAATTCTTTAATTCACTGGGTTAGAATGGCAAACCTGTCCTGTAATTAAAACTTTGGCACGGCTTTTGCACTTGATAGGGCGAAACCAACAAGGAGACCCCTATGAATATCGCACGCAAGTTCCTATCCACTATTGCAGCTAGCGCTGTAGTCCTGGGCGCATTTGGCCTCATGGGTTGCAACGAAGAAAAGGCTGCAGAATCCGCAACCGTAAAGGTGGGCTTGCTTCACTCTCTGACCGGCCCTATGGCCATCAGCGAAAAGTCCGTCCGCGACGCAGAAGTCCTGGCTATCGAACAAATTAACAAGGCCGGTGGCGTTCTCGGAAAGCAGATTGTTTTTGTAGAAGAAGATGGCGCATCTGAACCTTCCACTTTTGCAACCAAGGCAGAAAAGCTGATTGACATTGAAAAGGTGGCAACCGTATTTGGATGCTGGACCTCATCTTCTCGCAAGGCTGTAAAGCCCATCTTTGAAGAATACAAGTCCCTGCTCTGGTATCCAGTACAGTACGAAGGTATGGAAATGTCTCCGAACATTGTCTACACCGGTGCCGCTCCTAACCAGCAGATCGTTCCGGCTATTGAATACTTGATTTCCAAGGGCTACAAGAAGTTGTTCCTGCTGGGTTCCGACTATGTGTTCCCCCGCACCGCCAACATGATCATCAACGCACAGGCTAAGGCTGCAGGCATTTCTGTAGTCGGCGAAGAATACGCAGACATGGATCAGACAGACTTCGCAGCAATCATCGCAAAGATCGAAGCCGCAAAGCCCGATGTTATCGTGAACACCTTGAACGGCACCGGCAACGTTTCCTTCTTCAAGCAGATGTCCGAAAAGAACTACTCCAGCAAGGAATACATGACCATGTCCTTCTCCATTGCTGAAGAAGAAGTAGCTACCATCGGCCCCGCCATCTTGAAGGGTCATCTGGTTTCCTGGAACTACTACCAGACCACCTCCACTCCTGAAAACACTGCATTCGTTGCTGCTTACAAGGAAAAGTTCGGTGCAAACCGCGTAACCTCCGACCCGGCAGAAGCTGCTTATGACGCAGTTTATCTGTGGGCAGAAGCTGTGAAGGCAGCAAAGAGCTTTGAAGTGGATGCAGTTCTTGCAGCAATCAAGTCCGGTTCCATTTCTTACAAGGCTCCGGAAGGCGTTGTGGCTATCGACGGCAAGAGCCAGCACCTTGCAAAGCCTGTCCGCGTGGGTGAAGTTTCCGAAGATGGTCTCATCAAGGAAGTTTACGCCACCGCAGCTCCTGTTGCACCGGATCCCTACCTGACTACCTACGATTGGGCAGTGAAGGCAGGCCTCCAGCCGCTGAACTAAAATATACCCATCCTCATAAAGACCGCAGGCTTTTCGCTTGCATTCTATAAAGGGAAGCGGGTCTCTGGGCCCGCCACCTTTTATTTCAACACTTCTTTTAACAATCAAAAAACAAACGCAAACGGACCGAGGACACCTTGGAACAGACCATCAACATCCTTTTTAACGGCTTGAGCCTCAGCTCCATTATTTTGCTGACTTCGCTTGGCCTAGCCATTACCTTTGGCGTCATGCGCGTAATCAATATGGCCCATGGTGAATTCGTCATGATCGGCGCTTACATGACTTTTGTGGTCCAGCAGCTTTTCGCCAAGTTCCTGCCAGAATCTATTGGCGGACTCTATTACTTCGTAGCCATCATCGCCGCATTTGGCGTCGCATTCGGGCTAGGAAGCCTTCTTGAAAAATTCGTGATTTCAAGACTGTACGGTCGTGAAATCGACAGCCTTTTAGCAACATGGGGCATCAGCTTGATTTTACAGCAAGGTGCACGCTCCATTTTTGGATCCCAGGGTGTAAACGTTACGGCTCCTTCCTTTTTAAGTGGCGGCATCACTCTCGGAGAATGCACTTTCTCCTATAACAGAATTTTCATCATCTTGCTGGTAGCTCTTTGCATGGGTGCCGTTTGGCTTGTGATGTACAAGTCCAATTTCGGTCGCCAGATGCGAGCCGTCATGCAGAACCGTCCCATGGCACAGTGCATGGGCATCAACTCCCGCAAGGTGGACAACTTGACTTTCGCAATGGGCTCTGGATTTGCAGGTATCGCAGGATGCTCCGTAGCACTTCTCGGTTCCATTGACTCTACTGTCGGGCAAAGCTATATCGTCAACTCCTTCATGGCAGTCGTACTTGGAGGCGTCGGAAACCTGATTGGAACAGTCATCGGCTCCGGCATCATCGGCATCAGCTCCATCTTTACCGAAAACTACACCTCCTCCACCATCGCCAAGGCAGTGGTATTGCTGATTGTGATTGTATTCCTGCAAAAGAGACCTCAGGGACTGTTCGTTATCAAGAGCAGAAATTTGGATTAAGGTTTAACGAATAAGGATTACTGGTACAAATATGAAAGCATTAAGACTTTTCGAAAGACACGGATCCAACATCACTTTTGGAATTATCGTTTTTATTCTCGCCATGATGCCCGTCCTTTTGATGATGGGCGTCGTTAGCGGCGGTTCCACTATTTTGTTCCTGGGCAAGTGCATTAGCTTTGCTATTGTCGCCATCGGCATCGACTTGATCTGGGGCTATACAGGAATCTTGAGTCTCGGACACGGATTGTATTTCGCCCTGGGTGGATATGCCATGGCCATGTACCTGAAAATGCAGGCCACAGGCGGTCATTTGACCGATTTCATGCACATCGGTGGCCTTACCGAGATGCCTCTGATTTGGGTTCCGTTTACACTTTCTCCGGGAAGTCTGCTACTGGTGATTATCGCCCCCGCCGTAGTCGCCTGGATTGTAGGGTACTTCATTTTCAAGAACCGTGTAAAGGGAGTGTACTTCTCCATTATTTCTCAGGCTCTTACTTGGGCAGCATGCTCCCTGTTCATCGCCATGTCTCCCTATACCAACGGAAACGTAGGCATTACAGAGATCAAGTCTATCTTTGGAAGCATCAAGGGCAGCGCCAATCAGGGAAACATGCTCCTTCTATTCTATGTGTCCCTCATCGCCTTGATTGCTGTTTACGCACTTTCCAAATTCCTTGTAGAACGTAAGTTCGGTAAGGTTCTGATTGCCATTCGCGATGGCGAAAACAGGACTTACTTCTCTGGATATCCTGTAAGTCGCTACAAGACTTTCATCTACGTTCTCTCCGCTATTTTCGCAGGCATTGCAGGCGCAATCTTTGTCAATTTCAACGGTTGCATCACACCTTCCCAAATGACCATCACCTACTCCATCGGCATGGTGATCTGGGTGGCCATCGGTGGACGCGGAACCATTATCGGCGCAGTCATCGGAGCCTTCTTCATTAACATCTGCGAATACAATTTGAGTTCCGGAAGCACTGTAGAAATTTGGCAGTACATCATCGGCGTTCTTTTCTGCGTTACCATCCTGTTCTTCAAGGGCGGCATCGTAGGCTTAGTTCGCGACAAGGTTCCTTCTCTGTTCAAAAAGGTCTAAGGAGTTTTTATGCAAACCGAAATCGTATCAAAAGAAGAACTTCTTGCCAAGAACCCCGCACCTATCAAAATCACACAGCTTTCAGAATCTGTATTGGATATCAACCATGTTTCTGTTTGCTTTGATGGGTTTTATGCTCTAACCGATGTAAACACAAAAGTCAAGAGAAATACAATTCATTTCTTCATTGGCCCCAATGGAGCAGGGAAAACAACATTACTTGACATTATTTGCGCCAAAACAAAACCCACCCAAGGCAATGTGGTTTACCATCCTATGTACAAGGATCCTGTAACCTTGACGGGAATGAAGGAATACAAGATCGTCTGGCTTGGAATCGGCAGAAAATTCCAGGTTCCCTCGGTGTTTGTAAACCTGACTGTGGAAGAAAACATGATTCTCTCCCTGAAAAAAGGGAAGAGAATTATGGACACCATTCTGCGTAAACCAAAAAAGGAAGAGCTGGAAAACATCGAAGCCACCCTGCAAAAAGTGGGCCTGGCCGACAAACGTCAATGGCGCGCAGGGGCCTTGGCTCACGGCGAAAAGCAATGGCTCGAAATCGCAATGCAGCTGGTGCAAAAGCCGGAAGTCATTATGCTAGATGAACCCGCCGCCGGCATGGGCAAGCCAGAAACATTTAAAACCGGAGAAATCCTGAAGGAAATCAAGAAGGATTGTACCGTCATCGTTATTGAACACGACATGGATTTCGTGAAGCAGGTTGCCGACAAGGTGACAGTCCTTCATGAAGGAAAAATTCTGATGGAGGGCAGCGTAACGGAAGTTCTTGCCGATCCTACCGTGCAGAAAGTTTACCTGGGTCGTGGTGGAGAATAATTATGCTTTATTTGAAAAACATGGATTCCTATTATGGCGAAAGCCGCGTCATTGAAGGTTTGAGCCTGGACATCCCCAAGGGAAAAATAGTAAGCCTCATCGGTCGAAACGGCGTTGGAAAAAGCACCACACTAAAGAGCATTATGGGACTAGTAAAGACAGGCCCCGAAACATCTCTCGTTTTTGACGGAAAGGAAATCGCAAAACTTCCCGCCTACGAGCGCGTTCGCTGCGGTATTGGCTACGTCCCGCAAGGTCGAGACATTTTCCCGCAGATGACCGTCCAGGAAAATCTGGAATTGGGCATACAGCCCATTCTTGGCCGTGGAGAAAAGGTGGGTAAGAACAAGATTCCCGAATATCTCTACGACCTGTTTCCTATCCTGCCCAAATTCGCCAAACGCCGCGGTGGCGACCTTTCCGGCGGTCAGCAGCAGCAACTTGCCATCGCACGCGCCCTGGTACAGGACCCAAAGATTTTGATTCTTGACGAACCTACCGAAGGTATCCAGCCATCCATCATTAACGACATTGGTCGCGCCATCCGTAAGATTAACGAATGGAAGGGCATTACCGTATTGCTGGTGGAACAGTATCTGGATTTCGTTATGGAAAACAGCCACTACATCAACATCATGGAAAAGGGAAACATCATTTTCCACAGGGAAACATCCCTTTGTGACAAGGCTGAAGTCCAAAAATTGATGACGGATTAATTATGCATTTAACTCCTAGAGAAACTGAAAAGTTGATGCTGCACTATGCAGGCATTGTTGCAAGCGAAAGACTGCAACGCGGACTGAAACTGAATTATCCGGAAGCCATCGCCTACATTTCCAGCAAGTTATTGGAATTGGCTCGAGATGGCAAGACCGTTGCAGAATTGATGTCCGAGGGTCGAAAGATGCTGACAGCCGAACAGGTGATGGACGGCGTCGCAGAAATGATTCATGAAGTTCAGCTGGAAGCCACATTCCCTGACGGAACAAAGCTAGTTACCGTACACGATCCAATTCCTGCTACCGGGAAATTGATTCCTGGCGAAGTTCTCGTGGAGGAAGGTTTCATCGAACTGAATGCGGGCAAGAGAACACTTACTCTAGATGTTACCAATACGGCAGACCGCCCAGTTCAAGTAGGTTCCCATTTTCACTTCTTTGAAGTCAACAAAAAACTGGATTTCAATCGCATGGCAGCCTATGGCATGCGTCTTGATGTACCCGCGGGAACCGCAGTACGTTTTGAACCCGGCGAAACAAAGACCGTAAACCTGGTTGAAATCGGTGGTAGCCGCGAAGGTCATGGATTGAACGGTCTAGTAGAAGGCCCTATGGATGATGAATTCGTAAAAACGGCTGCATTTGGCAGAGCATCAACCTCTGGTTTTACGGGAGCTTAACATGTACAAGATTTCCAGAAAAGATTACGCTCAAATGTACGGTCCCACCGTAGGCGACCGCATCCGTCTTGCAGATACCTCCCTTATTGTAGAAGTAGAAAAGGATTATTGCGTTTACGGTGACGAAGCCAAATTCGGTGGCGGAAAATCATTGCGAGATGGCATGGGCCAGGCAGTTCCCTTTAAGGATGACGAATGCCTAGACACTGTCATTACAAGCGCGCTTGTCATTGACGCCACTGGTATTTTCAAGGCCGACATAGGCATTAAGGACGGAAAAATTGCTGGCATCGGAAAAGCCGGCAACCCCCACATGATGGATGGCGTTACCCCAGGCATGATCATCGGCAGTTCCACCGAAGCCATTGCTGGCGAAGGCCTGATCTTGACTGCCGGCGGTATCGACACCCACATTCACTTTATCTCTCCCACACAAGTTCGTACAGCTCTTTATAGCGGCGTCACCACCATGATTGGTGGCGGCACAGGCCCTGCTGACGGAACCAACGCTACCACTTGTACGCCCGGCGCATTCAACATTCACAAGATGCTGGAAGCAGCAGAAGATTTACCCGTCAACTTAGCCTTCCTCGGCAAGGGAAATGGATCCTGTGCAGAAACCTTGAGAGAACAGGTGCGTGCAGGAGCTGCAGGCCTGAAGCTTCACGAAGACTGGGGTTCCACTCCCAAGGCTATTGACACTTGCCTAGGCGTCGCGGATGAATTCGACGTCCAGGTTTCCATCCACACGGATACATTAAACGAAGGCGGCTTCGTAGAAGATACCATCTCAGCCTTTAAGGGACGCACCATCCACACCTACCATACGGAAGGTGCTGGCGGTGGACACGCTCCCGACATCATTCGCGCAGCCGCCTTCGAAAACGTCTTGCCATCTTCAACAAATCCGACAATGCCCTTCACGAGAAATACCATTGACGAGCATCTGGACATGTTGATGGTTTGCCACCATCTGGACAAGAACAATAAAGAAGATGTGGCTTTTGCGGATTCAAGAATTCGTCCGGAAACCATCGCCGCCGAAGACATTCTTCACGACATGGGAATTTTCTCCATGATGAGTTCTGATTCTCAGGCCATGGGCCGCGTAGGTGAAGTGATCACCCGTACTTGGCAAACCGCAGACAAAATGAAAAAACAACGCGGTACTCTCGACACCGACTGCGAACGCAACGACAACAATCGCATCAAGCGTTACATTGCCAAGTATACCATCAACCCGGCCATTACCCACGGCATTTCAAAGTACGTTGGTTCCGTAGAGGTTGGCAAAATCGCAGACCTTGTCCTTTGGCGCCCCGACATGTTCGGAGCCAAGCCCGAAATGATCCTGAAGAATGGTTTTATTTGCGCATCCAAAATGGGCGATGCCAATGCCAGCATTCCCACCCCAGAGCCAGTTGTGTATACCGATATGTTCGGTGCCCACGGCAAGGCTTTAGCAAAAACCTGCATCACCTTCGTTTCGGAATACGCTTTTGCAAATGGCATCAAGGAAGAACTGGGCCTCGAAAGAATGGTCCTCCCCGTAAGCAACTGTCGAAACATCGGCAAGAAGGACATGGTTCACAACGACCGCATCGCAAAGCTGGAAGTAGATCCTGAAACCTACACTGTAAAGGTGGATGGCGAAAGAATCACCTGCGAAGCCGCCACAGAGCTTTCTCTTGCAAGAAGGTACTTCCTTTTCTAAAAGCAATCTGCAAGGAGTCAAAAAATGATTGCCGATAAAATTCTCGGAAACATCCATCACGGAAACGAAGTTCCTTCAAAAACAGTTGTGTTCGTTCCATTCGAATGGTTTGAACTGGACAAGCATCGTATTTTTAAAGTTGCCGATGACGGAACCGAATTGGGAATTCAGATTGAGGAATCCCTTTCTGATGGCGATGTTCTCGCCGTCAGTCCCGATAAAATTTACGCTGTAAAGATCAACAAGACAAAACTGGTTCGCATTCCCGTCAAGACTATGGAAGAAATGGGACGCCTTGGATTTGAATTGGGTAACAGGCATCTTTCCCTGCAAATTACAGAAAAGGATGTCACCATTCCTTATGACGAGCCCACCTTCGAATACCTAGTCCGTTTGGGATTTCTCCCTCAGATTGTAGAAGATGTTTTTTCTGACTACATCGTCTGCAAGGCACACGGTGCAAGTAACGGTCACTCCCATAGCCACGACCATGACCATCATGAGCATGGCCATCATCACGAGCACCATCATTAGAACTGAATATGCTAGCCACTCTCCGGATGATTCAAGTTTGCGATAGCCTCTTTCCCATTGGAGCGTTCACACTCTCCAATGGTCTTGAAACTTTGATTGCTAACAAGACCATCACAAACGGAGAAACCCTTCAAGAATACGTTTCTAGCTTTTTGAATGTACTCCCCTACAATGATTTAGGGGTCATGATTCTCAGCTTCGACCACGCCGATGACATAAGTTTCATTAAAAATCTAGACAGCCTTTCCATGGCCCTAAAGGCTCCAGAAGAAGTTCGCACAGGTTCCAAAAAACTCTGCAGCAGATTTTTAAAAATCTATGGCGAATTTGAAGGTGCAAAAAACAACTGCTTTCCATCTCTGGACTTTTATCGAGATGAAGTTTTAAAAAATGGCTCTTGCATCGGAAACCACGCCATTGCAATCGGTCTCTTCGCAAACGACATCGGTTTAAACAAGGAAGAAGCCGCAAGCATTTACACCTACAGCTTGCTAAACGCCATTGTCACAAACGGCGTCAAGATGATCCCTCTAAGTCAGATGGTCGGCCAAAGGATTTTAAGCAATTCCCAAAAGAAAATCATCCAAGCCGTTCAGCGAGCCTGCACGCTGGACATGGATGACTTGGGCGTAGGCGGAACTGGCATGGATATTGCAGGAATGAAACACGAAGAACTTTATTCCCGACTTTATATGAGTTAATGAGCAAAATATGAGTTATGTAAAAATTGGCGTAGGCGGTCCCGTTGGATCCGGAAAAACCGCATTGATTGAAAGACTTACCCGCAAGATGAGTAAGGAATACAGCATCTGCGTAGTAACCAACGATATTTACACCAAGGAAGATGCCGAATTTTTGATCAAGAATTCAGCCCTGCCTCCCGAAAGAATTGTCGGCGTAGAAACTGGAGGATGCCCCCATACCGCCATTCGTGAAGACTGTTCCATGAACCTGGAAGCCGTAGACGAAATGGTCCGCAAGTTTCCAGACGTCCAGATTATTTTTATTGAAAGTGGCGGAGACAACCTGTCGGCCACCTTCAGCCCCGACCTGGCCGACGCAAGCATTTATGTTATCGACGTCGCCCAAGGCGAAAAGATTCCCCGTAAGGGTGGCCCCGGCGTTATGCGTTCCGACCTGCTGGTCATCAATAAGACCGACTTGGCACCTCTCGTAGGCGCAAGCCTGGAAGTCATGGCCCGAGATTCCGAACGGATGCGAGAAGGTCGCAAGTACTTATTCACAAATCTCATGAGCATGGATGGTGTAGATGACGTCATCGCATGGATCAAGAAAGCCGTACTTTTTGAAGGTATTTAGCCCGTCGAAACATTTACCATTTTTTAAAGGAGTCACTTATGGCATGTTTTATTGTTCCTGCCGCAGAGGCGTTAATCACCACAGCAGTCACTTTGGTGGTTGAAAAAAAATTCCCCGATAAAGCCCCGTTGCAGGCTCCCCGCCGTTTATCAAAATTGCTGTGGGGCGGTTCCGCTCTGCTTGCTTTTGAGCACTTCTGGCACGGAGAAATTCAACCTTTCTACCCTTTCTTGACTGCAGCACAGAATCCCGAATCCTCGCAAGTCATGATTCATGAAATGTCCACTGTGGGCGTTGGGATGGCTTGCATGGTCACATTGGCGTGGGCGGCCTCCTTGATATTCCTAAAGGTTCGGAAACCATCAAGCAGCCACGCAACAGTCAACCATTCCAAGGGGGCTTAAAATGACTTTACTCATTACCGTTTTCGCAGCTATCATTGCAAGCCTTCTCTGGTTCAACCAGATGAAAAAACACGGCAAGGACACCATGAAGTATTCAACCCTTTGCTACATGTTCTGGGGCGCATCCCTCATGTGGCTGGTAGACGCTATCGCTGAATACGCAGAACTTGGTGCAGAATACTTTACCCCTGCAGCAGCTGATATGCTGAACGACGCCTTCCTGGGTGTTTCTGTAGTGGCACTTGCACTCGTTATTTGGTTAGCACGTCTCCTCTGGTCCGCAAGAGACCTATGCAGAGCACACTCCGCATAAAGACTTGTCTGCGGAACGGCATGACCGAGATCGAGGACGCATTCTACACGTCCCCTTACAAGGTTATGCACCCGTTCCACAACGGAAAACATTCCGACATCATGATGATGGCGGCCTCTGCCGGACTTCTCGGCGGAGACCATTTTTCGTTGCAGCTAGATTTCAAAGAAGGTTGCGACGTCACTTTCCTTTCTCAAAGCTACGAGAAGGTTTTCAATACCGATGGAAAAATTGCATCCAAGGATATCGACATCAACGTCGGGGCCGACGCCCGCGTCAGTTACATGCCCTATCCGGCAATCCCTTTTGCCGGCAGCAATTATCAAAGTAACGCCAGAGTCCAGATTCATCCTTCCGCAACATTTTATTACACCGACATTTTCACTTGTGGCCGTACAGGCATGGGCGAATTTTTCGCCATGGAAAAATTCCAGAGCAAGAGCCGCTTTTATGTAGGCGAACACTTAGCCTTTGCCGACCACACCCTAATTGATCCTAAAAAATTCGATTACACGAAAATCGGCTTTTGGGGCAATTACACCCATAACGGAATGTTTTTTGCGTACAGTCCCGAAAAAGAAATGCTTATCCAACTCAAAGAAAAAGTTCGAGAAATGGGCAAAAGCTTTGACGGCGTCATTGGAACATCTTTTGCGGAAAAAGGGTTAATCATCCGCGCGTTAGCCATGCGTGGCGAAACTATCTGGGATTTTTTCCAAAACATACAAGGTTAAAACAGATCTTTCTTTCACGCCTTTACAAACAAGAAATGTAAAACAATCAAGAATTGTATCTACATAATTCTTACGATAAAATTACCAGCTCGTCAAAAACGAAAAATTTGTCGGAAAATGTCTTAAAAGCAATTTGTTCAGCAAGCTTGGGGCGTTTAGGCTAGGCTTTTTTTCGATTTCATCGAAACATCACAGACTTTGGCACGGCTTTTGCACTTGTTAGTGCATGAACTGTGTGGAATCAGAAAACTCATTTATCAAATCCCTTTCGGCATTGTCGAAGGAGGAGTTCGAGCACCGTTGTAGGCGCTTGCATAACGTTCTGGACGAGAACGATCTTTCGTCCAGTTCCAGCGGCAGCCACAAGGGTACCGACCCCATCCCCTTGGTGATTTCGTCTGAGGAATGGAGCATCCTGGAAGCAGGCGTTGCTCAGAGAGCCAGGCTTTTTAACGCCTTGGCCCATGACATTTACGGCGATCAGACTTTGTGGAAAAAGGGCAAGTTGCCAGCCGCATTGTTGTTCGCCAATCCGGACTTTATGCAAGTGGCCTGGAAGGTAAAACCCGCCGGCGGCATCTTCGTGAATCTATCCTCAACAGATGTGGCCCGCCTCGAAGACGGCTCCTTCGTCGCCATCGCAGACCATTTGCAAGTGCCCGAAGGTTTAGGCCGCGCCCTGGAAAACCGCATTGGCGTCAGCCGCGCATTCCCGGAATTATTCCGCAGCATGCGTACGGAACGTCTGGCAGGTTTCTTCAAGAAGTTGCTGGATGGTTTAGACGCCATGCACGAGGATATTAACGCCCAAGATCCTCGAGGCGACAGCGGAAAGGTTGTGCTTCTGGCCTCGGGGCCGGACAATCCCCGTCGTGCCGAAGATGCCATGCTGGCCCGCTACTTGGGAATCCCCCTGGTCGAAAACGACGACTTGGCCGTACGAAATTTGCAAGTCTACATGAAGACCTTGATGGGGCTGAAAAAAATCGGTACCATTTTCCGTCGTGTCGAAGATGGCATGTGCGATCCGCTGGAACTTCGCATTGATAGTGGCGAAGGGGCAGTGGGCCTGATCAGCACCGTACGCGCAGGGAACGTGGCCATCGGAAACTTCCTTGGAACAGGTGTTTTAGAAACGCCTATGTTCAAGCCCTTCCTCCCGGAGATTTGCAAGGAACTTCTCGGAGAAGAATTGCTCCTGAAGGATGTGGAAACCGTCTGGCTTGGAAACGCTAACGATATAGATCGTGTTCTTGCAGAACCCGAAAAGTGGATTTTCAAGAAAGCCTTTAGGGACGCTGGAAATTTCAAGGAGCCGGAGCCCAAGGCATACGCTTCCATGACCACAACGGCGCAGCTTGCGCTGTTGCAGGCTATCGAAAATTCGCCGGAACAATGGGTCGCCGAAAAGTCCGTAGACTTGGCAACAGTTCTAGCACACCGTCCAGGCGATGTCAGCAGTTCCGCAAGCATTGAACCGGCCGTTTCGCTGATGAGGTTCTTTGCCGTAAACACAGCAAAGGAAACTTCCGTAATGCCCGGCGGACTGGGGATCTTCCAGTTCATCGACAAGAACTTGGCAAACAGCGCCGCAGCAAGCATTTCAAAGGCCCACATCCTTGAACGCGATGTTGGAGAAAAGGACATCTGGGTGCTTTCCGAAAGACCTGTTGCCCACTTCTCTCTCCTGGCCCCGGCCGACCAGGCCATTACACCTTCTCGAGCAGGCGGTGATTTGCCCAGCCGCGCTGCTGAGAATTTGTATCGCCTCGGCCGGGACCTGTCCGCTTCCAACATGATGGCTCGTATTGCAAGAGGAATTGCAGTGCGACTGTCTGATGAATCCTGGACAGAAATGCCGGAACTTCCCTGGATCCTGAAAGCAGGCCTTTCCGATGAATCCCTGGCGAGAATGGCGCAGGATCCGGAAAACGCATTGCGCTACTTCATCCTGAGAAAGGATAACCGTAACGGGATGCAATGTGTACTGACAGAAATTCGCGATCTGGCTGTTCAGTTGCGAGACAGAATTTCTGAAGATCTATGGCTTTACCTGAACGGATTCGGTGTTGCAGAAATGCCGGCGGGGGCAGGTGCAGCATCACTGTTGCCTTACCTAAAGGCAGTCTTATCAGACAGTGCTGCCGTGGCCGGGCTCGCAGCGGACTCCATGACGCGCGGCCACGAATGGCGATTCCTAGAAATCGGTCGACAGATAGAATGCGCCATTCGCACCTTACAGCTGATTAAAAGTCTGCTGTCTACGGCCCCCGCCGAAGAAATTGCAAACCTGCGTCTGTTGCAGGCCGTACTTGAAATTGGTGACGGTCTCATGACTTACCACCGTCGCTACGGCGGCCGTTTGCAAGTGGTGCCGGTATTGGACTTGCTGTTGTCTGACGAATCAAATCCGCGAAGCGTCGCCTATCAGATTGCACGCCTGCGTGAAGAAACGGAACACCTGCCAGGAAACCTCCAGGGAGAAGCCGCCTTCTCGCCTCTGGATCTTGAATTGATGCGAGTCCTTACGGATCTTCGTCTGGCGAACATCGAATCGTTAGCAGGAACTATCGGATATCAAAGGGAGAACTTAACAAGACTAGTTGACGAACAAATAAAGAATGTAGAACATATCGCAGAAATCATAAGCAGGCTCTACTTGAACCACGCTCCTCGCGCAGGAGTTATTCACGCCACAACCACAGAAGTGTCGGAGGTTTAAGATGCCTGTATATCAGATCGATCACGAAACAGTTTACGATTACCATCTGCCCGTTCTCTACAGCAATCACCTGGCCCATATGCTCCCCCGCATGGTCAGCCGGCAGAATTGGATTAGCCACAATATCGAAGTGGAACCCAATCCTACGGCACGCCAGGAAAGGTTGGACATTTTCGGAAACCGCGTTCTCGCCTTTAGCGTTGAAGAAGAACACACTCATTTCAGATTCAACACCACAGGCGTTGTAGAAGTCCGTGAAGAGGAACCGCCCAAAGCCGGAGAAACCATGCCCTGGGAAGAAGTGGCAAAAATTCTGGAACGTCCAAACAACGATGAAATTCTGGACGCGGCCATGTACGCCTACACTTCGCCCTTCGCCAACTTCGACGAATCTGTCAAGAACTACGCGCTGGAAAGTTTTGAACCGGGCCGCCCAATTTTTGACGCCGCCAAGGAACTGATGACCCGCATCTATACGGATTGCAAGTACACTCCCGGTGCCACAAGAATCGGCGCACAACCCCAAGAAATTCTTCGCGGGCGCAAAGGCGTCTGTCAGGATTTCGCCCACTTGATGATTGGTTGCCTAAGGTCACTGCATTTGCCGTGCCGCTATGTAAGCGGTTACCTGCGAACCCACCCGCCCGAGGGTCAGCCAAAACTTGTAGGTGCCGACGCCACACATGCCTGGGCAAGCACCTACATTCCCGGCCACGGTTGGGTGGAACTGGATCCCACCAACAATGTGCTGGGCGGCGAGGAACACATCATCCTCGCCTGGGGAAGAGACTTCGGTGACGTAAGCCCCCTAAAGGGCGTCATTACGGGCGGCGGCGATCACACATTGAAAGTAGCCGTAAACGTAGATGAGAAATAAACCTCGTACCTGGAACCAGAAGCCTCGTACCTAAAAAACACACAAGGAAAACAGAACATGAAATTTGGAAACTACAATACCGAGGGCTTTTACGATGAGCTCTGCCTTCCCGATGGAACTCCCCGTCCGGCGGCAGAACCGTTGATCAGCCGCATCAACGAACTCCCCAAAGGAGAACTGCAGCGTCGTCAGAAAGTTGCAGAATCAGCCTTCTACGACAACGGCATCACTTTCGCCGTGTATGGCAACAAGGATGGTAAGGACAAGATCATCCCCTTCGATGTCATCCCCCGTATCGTCAGTGCCGCCGACTGGAAACATCTGGAAGCAGGTCTTAAGCAGCGTACCGAAGCGTTGAACTGCTTTTTGACAGACATCTACAACGACCGCAAGATTTTGCGCGACAAGGTTGTCCCCGAAAGCCTCATCAACACATGCACCGCTTACCGCCCCCAGATGGAAGGCTTCGTGCCGCCCAAGGGAATCTGGGCCCACATTACCGGTACCGACCTGGTTCGCGATACCGACGGCACCTTCTATGTTCTGGAAGATAACATGCGCTGCCCCAGCGGCGTGTCCTACGTGCTGCAGAACCGCCAGATTCTGAAGCGCACCTTCCCCCAGGTTTTCACTCACTGTTCCATCCGCCCGGTAGACGAATACTGCACGCGTCTCCGCCATGCCCTGGAATACCTGGCCGAAGGCGTTGAAACCCCGAAGGTTGTGGTGCTGACCCCCGGCATCTACAATTCCGCCTACTACGAACATTCCTTCCTGGCACAGCAAATGGGTGTGGACTTGGTGACCGGCGATGACTTGGTGGTACAGGACAAAAAAGTGTTTGCACGCACCACTCGCGGCCTAAAACAAGTTCATGTAATTTATCGTCGTGTTGATGATGAATTCCTGGACCCGCAAGTTTTCCGCCCCGATTCCTGCCTGGGTGTTCCCGGTTTGATGGAAGCCTACAAGGCGGGTAACGTGGCACTGGCCAATGCGCCGGGTTGCGGTGTTGCCGATGACAAGGCTATATATACTTATGTACCGCAGATTATCAAGTACTACCTGGGAGAAGAAGCCATTATCCCCAACGTACCTACTTTCGTCTGCGAAAACCCCAAGCATATGCAGCACGTCATCGACCATATCGAAAACATGGTGGTGAAGGCCGCCAGCGAATCCGGCGGTTACGGCATGCTTGTAGGCCCTAAGTCCACTAAGGAAGAGTGCGAAGCTTTCAAGGAAAAGATTAAGGCCAATCCCCGTAACTATATCGCACAGCCCATGATTTCACTCAGTCGCGTCCCCTGCATTGTGGACGGCGGTTTTGAAGGTCGCCATGTGGATTTGCGCCCCTACATCGTGCAAGGCAAGGACACCTACATTCTCCCCGGTGGCCTTACCCGCGTGGCACTCCGCAAAGGTTCCATCGTGGTGAACAGCTCACAAGGTGGCGGCTGCAAGGACACCTGGGTCATCGCCGAAAACGAAAAGGCCCCAGAGTTGGGACAAGCCAGACAATGGATGGAACAACAACAACAGCAGTGAGCGCGCCTTACTGCGTAAGGCTTTCAGCTATGAGGTCGGGGCTTACGCCCCTAGAGCTAGACAAAGGCGGCGTAGCCGCGATTCTCTAACCCCAAAGCACCAGAATGGTGCGACCCAAAAGCGAAACAAAGCTGAGCGACCTCAAACCTCAAACCTTTTAGGAAAATTTATGCTTAGTAGAGTTGCAAATTCCATTTATTGGCTTGCCCGCTATATTGAACGTGCCGAAAATGTGGCCCGAAGTATCGATGTCAATCTCCAGCTTCAGCTGGACTTGCCCGGCGAAGAACGCCCCTGGGAACCTGTAATCCAGACCGCAGGAAACGCTGACGATTTTTTCAAGAAGTACGCCCACGTTTCCATTGAAAACGCCCTGACGTTCCTTACCTTCGACAAGGAAAATCCCAGCAGCATTATTTCCTGCGTGGCTGCCGCCCGCGAAAATGCCCGCTGCGTCCGCGAAAGAATTTCTTCGGAACTATGGATTGCCATCAATCAGTTCTACCTGAAACTGAACGATCCTGAAATGTCCCAGCAGGCATTGGCTTCCCCCCATGCCTTTTACAGCAGCGTGAAGGAATTCAGCCAGCTGACGGTAGGTATCATTCAGGGCACCATGAGCCACGATGTCGCCTGGAATTTCGCCCGCCTGGGAACCATGTTGGAACGAGCCGACCAGACTTCCCGAATTCTGGATGTAAAATACTACATCCTCCTTCCGGATGTGAGCATGGTGGGCATGGCCATGGATACGGTGCAGTGGAATGCCGTTCTAAAAAGTGTCGGTGCATACGAAATGTTCCACCGTCGTAATTCCAATGTAACGCCATACAACGTAACGGAATTCCTGCTTTTGACAGAAGACTTCCCACGTTCCCTGCGCTATTGTCTGGAACAGGCTGAAATCTGTCTGAAGAACATCGCCTTCCCCGTAAAGAGCAACGCAGAATCCATTCGCCTTTTAGGAAAGCTCCGCTCCGATGTGGCCTTCACCACCATCGAGGAAATTATCCGGAAGGGTCTTCACGAAGAAATCGAACGGACTCAAATCAGACTTAGCGAATTAGGCACTCAGATCTGGAAGGATTTTTTCTGCTGATCCACACAGCAAAATGGGCGAAGGCCCGCGGCAGGGATTTGGTAACGCATGTCCCTGCCGTTTTTTATTTTTTGAACATCACCACGAAACTTTTGCCTTTGACGATTTCCTTTACGGTCACCTTTTCAAAGTTAGCATTGCTCCCCAGCGAAATCAAATCTTCAGGTTCAAATTTCTTGAACCCTTTTTTTGTGTAGGAAAGTTTGTCCAGCCATTCCTTGGTGTAAACCACATTGTAAAAAATGCCCCCCGGTTTCAGCACGTGGCGAATTTCAGAAAGGCCCTTTGCCGTATCATTCCAAAAATAGATGGTATTGATAGATGTAACCGCCGCAAATATTCCTTCGTCAAAAGGCAAGTCGCAGCAATCACCGATTTGCAAGTGAAGTTTTCCATCATCGGCAGCCACCTTGTTTCGCTCCATGGCGGCATTCACCATGTCTTCGGAAATATCAATGCCGTACAAGTCGCACTTGAACTTTCCATAGAGTCGCTGCAGCAAGCAACCGTTACCGAAACCGATGTCCAGAATTTTGTCGTCGGATTTCACATCCACAAGAGCCACCGTATTCTTGTACATGGCCCTGTTAATGACATTCATGATGACGCAACAAATCGCCCCCACGACACCGCGGGGATTCCCAAACTGACTACCGATATATTCAGAAAACTTGGACATAGGTTCAAACTTAATTTAAAGCGCTGTGTCCAGAACCATCATCAGGGAGAATCCTAAGGCAAAAAGCAAGGTCACACCGTCAAAGTGAACGCCTTCGTTAGCCTCGGGTAAAAGTTCTTCCACCACCACATAGATCATGGCGCCAGCAGCCAAGCTCAGCAAATAGGGCATCGCCGGCAAAACAAAACCAGCCAGAAGAATGGTAATCACCGCAGCACCTGCTTCCGCCACCGCAGAAATAAAGCCAAGTCCAAATGACTTCAGGCGAGTCTCGCCCTCCGCACGCAAAGGCAGCGAAATGATCGCGCCTTCCGGAAAGTTCTGCAAGGCCATACCCACAGAAACCGCCACCGCCGACGCCAAGGAAATTCCTCCCGCAGCACCCGCACTTGCCACATCGCCAGCACCAACTGCCCCGCTGATACCAGCAAGCCAACCCGCAAACACCACACCAATAGCCATTCCTTCGGGAATGTTATGGATCGTCACCGCCAACGCAAGCATTGTCGTGCGTTTCATTTTCACCCGCGGGCCTTCCGGCGAATCGCTACCCAAATGCAAATGGGGAGTAATCTTGTCAATCAAGAAAAGCAGAAGAATGCCCGCCCAAAATCCAGCCACCGGCGGAACAAAAGCAAGTTTGCCGTAATCACCCGACGACTCAATGGAAGGTAGCAACAAGCTCCACACAGAAGCCGCCACCATCACGCCCGCAGCAAATGCCATCATGCCACGCTGCACCTTGGGGCGCAAATTTCCCTTCATAAAGAACACGCAGGCCGCACCAAGAACCGTCCCCAAGAAGGGAACCCCGATTCCATAAATCACAGGCAGGTAATGAGAAATGTCCATAGAGAGTCCTACAAGATATAAGTTCCAAAACGGACCTCAAATTTGAAGCCCACAAAATTTGCGTAGTTCATCCAGATTTCAGCACCCCATCAGTTCCTTTTCTTTGACAACAAAAGGAGAAACAAGGGCCACACCCAAATAACCACTTTTCGAGGCGCGGTCATTGTCCATGCGTCTTTGTTGAATTTCCTTGGTCTTTTCAGCCGAACAAAACATCCAACACAGACGAAATATCCCCAATTTTTTTTCATAATATCTAAATTAGCAAAATACAATTCCATAGTACCAACTAAAGCAAATTCCAGAAGTCACAGCCAGCATCAGGACACCCCTTTAACAGCTTTTCTTTTTTCAATCTTTGCCTACATGAGGTGTTTGGAATTCTATATAGCTGCAGTTACCGCTGCTCTACTTTTTGCGTCCTGCGACGATTCCACCAGCGTCAATTCTGCCACCGATTCTGAACAAAAAGAATTCACCAGAATCGACACGGTCTATGTCCGCGATACAGTAAACATCCGCGACACCATTTCTTCGAGCGACACGGTCACAGTCAAGGACACAGTCACTGTCAACGACACCATCATTGACTGCACTTCCAAAGACAACGGAGATGGTTCAGTCACCCTTACCTGCGGTGATTCTTCTCAGGTTCTTTATCCTGCTATTTGCAACGGCAGATCCTATGACGCCAACACTCAGATCTGCGACGAGGGAGAAATCAAGGACGTGTGCGCAGGCATCGTCTACGACAAGGAAGTTCAGCTTTGCGAAAACGGCAAACTTTACGACTATTTCACCGATCCCCGCGATAGGCAAGTTTATAAGATGGTCACCATCGGAGAACAAACCTGGATGGCCCAGAATCTGAATTTTAGAGTTGACTCCAGTTGGTGCGGCGGCGGAATCCACAAGTTCCCTATGACGTCCAGATGAAATCAGACTCTCTTTGGGAAAATAAAATTCACCCGGATACAAAACTGCCTGCAGGAATTCGCTTCAAAACATTATCAAATTCCAATAGTTCAAAAAACAACGGTCTGTTTAGAAACGACCCACACAACGCAATCTTCATTACTACGATGGATTTTGGCACAACACATTTCAACTACCAAGCCTTTTATGGTTACCACGTTGATGAGTTTGCTTACTACGTCCCAATCATGAATAGGGGTCATTTAAAGACGTCTGGAGAATCCGTCCGCTGTCTCAAGGACGAATCCAACTAGTTTGACTTTAATCCTCCGACAACACCCTCCTATTTTTTTATAATACAAATAAAGAATGGAGGTATTTACGGACAAAAGATTCGCATTCGTACTAGCGTCAGCCTTGACCGCAGTCCAGGCATTTGGTGCAACCTATTATGTAGCCGTTGACGGTAATGACAAAAGCAAGGGAACGAAGGAAAAGCCTTTCGCCACACTGAAACAGGCTAACTCCGTGGTAACTCCCGGCGATACCGTATGGATTCGCGGCGGCGTCTACGAAATGCGAGACACATCCTATTGCGAACGCGCCAGAATGTCTGCAGGAGTTTTGTTAACCACCAGCGGTGAAAGCGACGACAAGCGCATTCACTATTTCGCTTACCCTGGAGAACGTCCTATTTTCGACGGCACCAACCTTCCCATTGGCCAGGCTCTTGACAAAACCACTTCATCTACGGATCTGGAATACACTGCAGGCATTTTGATTTACGCCAGCTACTTGCACCTGAAGGGAATCGAAGTTCGCAACGTTCCCATGAAGCATAATTCCAATTCGGGCGTTTACGTTACCCGATGCAAACATGTGATTTTGGAACAGATGGAAAGCCATCACAATGCGGGTCCGGGATTCTTCGTGAACGAAGGCGGAAGAGGGCTCAACGGCGGTGGCCATCTATTCTTGAATTGTGATGCCCATGACAATTACGACCCAACAGGTCGTCAGGGCGATGGTGAAAATGCCGACGGCTTTGGCGTACATTATCAGTATGACGGCGACACCACAAAATTTTTCGGTTGCCGTTCCTGGTGGAACAGCGACGACGCCTACGACTTTATCAATCAGGAATTTCCTGTTGTTGTAGAAAACAGCTACGCCATGGGAAGCGGTTACAGTGACTATGGTACAAAGATGCCGAAAAACGGAAACGGTTCCGGATTCAAGATGGGCGAAAGCACATTTGGCGGCGGACACCATATCATTCGAAATAGCGTTGCCTGGAAAAACGAAACCTTCGGTTTTTACGCAAACTACACAGGCGCAGGAACTCAGTGGATCAACAACACGTCATTCAAAAATGAACAACGTGCTTTCAACATGGCATCTACCACATTCGATGCAGAAGGTCACCGTCTCGCCGATGTTGCCGTATTGACGGGCGATAACGCTCATGTACTGAAAAACAACATTGCTTTCCCAAATTTGAATTCCCAAGTTGGTGTATGCTGGGTAAAAATCGATGACAGCGACAAGGGGCATGACGAAGATTGTGCCGCAGGCGAAAATAATACCTGGAACTTAAAACTGGATTTAGACGAATCTGATTTCGAAAGTCTCGACGACCCCAGCATGACTGTAACAGGCGAAGACCTTTCCAAGATTCCTGGAATTTTAGGACCTAGAAATGCTGACGGAAGCATTCCCTACGTGGGCTTCTTGAGGTTGAAAAAAGGCAGCCGCGCTATTGACAAGGGCGAAGATGTGGGATTGGAATTTACAGGTAAAGCTCCAGATTTGGGTGCTTATGAATACGGTCTCAGTTCCACTAGCAGCATAAAGCCCATTGCAAAGAGCATCGCCAAGTCTCCGCGTATATGGGGGAACGTCACGGTCTTCGACCTGCAAGGCCGCTACCAGGGTAAATTTCAAGCAGAGCAACTGCACGGAAGATCCATCGCAGAAACTCTAAAGAGAAATTCACAATACCTAATCGCGAAATAAAATCGAGTAGCGTCAAAAAGGCGGTGGAAACAGGCAAAAACAAGCCTTTTCCACCGCCTTTTCATTACGTTACACTAAATCAAGCGGATAAAAAAAGGTTTTTCAAAGGCCCAAAGCCTCCTAAAACACATTTTCCGTTCCCATCAAGGGCTAAAAACACAAACAAAATAACAAAAAGGCAGTGGAAATTAGAAAAAATCTCCGTTTACACCGCCTTTTTTCCCACACAGCCCAATCATCACTCTACAAACCGGCACCAGATATAAAAAGCAAGCGCAAAGAACAGCGCTATTGGGTGCCTGTACCGCATTCAACACGATGACCGTGGCTACAGACCAAGGCACCAACGCAATCACAGTAACAGCCGTATCATAAAGGTTCAGCGCCTGATTTTTGGCACCTAGATTTTCTGTCATCTGGTTTGTCAAAATGATGGTGAGGGTCTGATTGCAGACTACGCAGGACACCAGAGACGCACAAGCCAAAGTAGCCACAAAGGGATTGGTATTTTGGGACATTTTTTCGATTCTTGATTTGACAGGTTGAAGCAACGACGTACCTTTAAATATGCCGCCACAACAACCTGCGATTACAACAATCAAGAAAACATTTACCATGGAGAGAAGACCTCCCCCATTTACCATCTTGGCAATTTCGGGAACAGTTGTTTTATAACCAAAAATGATTGATTTAAGCAAATCAATAAAAGTCTGATTTTCAATTACAAGCGCTAAAACAAAAGCCGAAGCAGAACTCCACAGCAGCACAAGACTAGTACGTACACGGGCTACAGAAAGCACGACAATCACCGCAGCCGGCATAAGGCTCCACAATGACAGCGAAAAATCCTTGGCAAAAAGTTCAGCAACATTCGGGACCCCGGAAGTCCCTACAACACCCGAAGCACCCGCAACACCGGCTGTAACATCAACATTCATCCCAGCCGCAAAATAAACCACACAGCTCATCAAGAACGGCAACCAAGTGGTCCTTACCATATCACGGATGTTCTGGTAAATATCCGTCTTCGTAATTCCCGCAGTCAAAAGCGCCATGGATGAAATGGGAGAAATTCTATTACCGAAATAGACGCCTGCCAAAACAGCGCCGCCGATCCACGCCGAATCCGAAACGCCATCCATCCCCATGGATCGTCCGATAGTCGCACAAATCACGCCCATGGTGGCCGCAGTTCCGAGAGCCGTCCCCGTCAAGAGGGACATGGCGGAATTCAACACGAAAGTCAGCAGCACAAAAATTTCAGGACGAATCAATTCCACCGCAAAACTGACCACCGTAGGGATCGTTCCCGCAGCACGCCACATAGAAGTCAAGAGTCCCAGCAGAACAAACAACAGCAGAATGCCGCGGGCCGTCTTCACGCCATTCCAGCACATTTTCAAAGTTTCGCGAAGGCCGCAACAACGCACACCGTAGCCCGCAAAAAGTACCAGCCCAAAGGCCAGCGCGTACAGCAAAGGAGCGCCCGTCAAAAGGGACGCAAACAACGCTACGCAGAAAACAGCAAGAATAATTAATTCAACCAAATCAACAGCCCTCAAAAAGGACTATCAATTTAGAAAATCGCTAGCCCTTGAATTTTTTCAGAACCAAGGCGCCGTTGTGTCCGCCAAAGCCAAGCGAAGCAGAAACCGCACAATCGATATTCCCAGCAAAACCCTTACCATCCACCAGGTTGATATCGCAGGCCTCATCCTGGTTATCGCAATTGATATTCGCAGGATAGAAGGAATCATGAATGGCCATGGTCGAAATCACCGCTTCCAAAGCGCCAGCGGCACCAATGCAATGGCCCGTCATCCCCTTGGTGCTGGAAATTTTCATTTTCATTTTAGCATGATTACCAAAAACATTCAGCAGCATTTGAGATTCCGTCGAGTCATTCATCACGGTAGAAGTTCCGTGAGCATTGTAGTAATCGACATCCTCGGCGAGAACACCCGCATCACGCAAGGCATGGCGTACAGCCCTGGCGCACATATCACCATTGGGCCTTGGTGAAGTAATATGATAGGCATCGGCGCTTGCACCATAGCCGGCCAACTCCGCATAAATTTTTGCCCCGCGGGCCTTGGCATGTTCAAGTTCTTCTAGAACCAGAACTGCACCACCTTCCCCCATTACAAATCCAGAGCGAGCCTTATCAAAGGGGCGGGAAGCCTTTTGCGGACAATCGTTAAAACGGGTCGTCAGGGCCCGCATACTGGCAAAGCCCTTAATAGCATAATCCGTAACGCAGCTTTCTGCACCACCGGCAAGACAGACATCCAGATCGCCATAGCGGATTGCCTTGAGAGCGGTTCCCACCGCGTCCGTCCCCGAAGCACAGGCAGACGAAACCACCCAGGCGCAACCTGTAATCCCCAGCTCCATAGAAACGTTGGCGACACATTCATTGGGAATAAGTCTCGCCACATCAAACGGAGAAATTTTTCTTTTTCCGGATTCCACATACAGATTGAAGGACTGGTCAATTACATCCATGCCGCCAATCGCACTTCCCGCAATGACACCCGTCTTTTCATCTTCAAGAATTTCACGGCAAAGATTCGCATCCCTCACAGCCTCATGGGAAGCCGCCAGAAGGAACTGAGTAAAGCGTCCCATGCGAGAAGCCTTCTTCGGAGAAATTCCATGGTCAGCAGGATTAAAATTTTTCACCTCGGCCGCAATCTGCACCGGGTTAGAAGTCGGATCAAAAAGAGTTATCCTTTCAACACCACATTTACAATTCTTAATGGCATTCCACAATTCGCCTACATTGTGACCGAGAGGTGAAACGGCACCCATACCTGTAATAACAACTCTTCTTTTTTCCATTTAAAGAAAGATACTACAGATTTACCATTTTCAACACCTTGTTGATTTCAACTTTTTTTCTTTAAATCAACACTTGGGTATTGCTTTGTTGGTTTTCCGGCAATGAAACTAATTATATAACTGGACATCGTGGGAAGAGATATTTTCGCACCTTCTTCAAGCCAGTGAATAATCATGTAAATAATTCCCGACACCTTGAACACAATGCGATAATAAACGTAGTCATTCAAGGCAGCCCCTTTTTCCTTATACCAGTGACAGTTCTGCTTCCAGATAGTTTCAATCATCAGCTTTACAAAAGTACCGCCATAATCCGTCTTCATCAAGGTTAAGAAAAATCCGTCATTGTCGCGATAGTATTGAAGCATGCGCGTCATGGCGAGGCCAGGATTGTTCTTTTCTAAAAAGGCCTTCATAAAATCACAGGAGGCGTCAACCGTGTCAAGCACCATTTCTTCAAGCAGAGAATCTTTATCCTGATAGTGATTATAAAAAGTCGTGCGGTTAACTTTTGCCCTCTCACAAATAGAGCAGACGTTGATCAAGGAAGCATCACCTTCCTTAAGCAAGTCGACAACCGCTCCTTTCAGGACTTTCTTCGTCTTTAGAACCCGTGAATTTTCTTTCATTTTTTGCATCTGTATAATTATAATCTCTTCGTCCGTCCTTTGTCAACAAAACTTCAAAATACCACGCCGAGAGTTTTCTAAATTCATCAAACAAAAACGTTGGCTTAAGGTAAAACATGTCAATTCTTAACGATTTTACAGATGATGTTTTGCAGGGTATGCAAGAGGCTCACACCTACCGAACCATGCGACTTTTAGAAAGTCCCGAAGCCAGTCACGTTCAAATTGCTGCAGGCGCGCAAAACGCGTCCGATACAGTAAAGAGCACTCTTCTTCTCGCCTCCAATTCCTATCTGGATTTATGCAACGAGCCTTCTCTTAAGAAGGCCGCAGCCGACGCCGTTTTGAAATGGGGCACAGGTAGCGGCGGCGCACGCCTTACCACAGGAAACAAGACTCCCCACGAAGAACTGGAAAGCGCCCTGGCCGACTTTAAGGGCGAAGAAGCAGCCATTACGTTTGGCACCGGCTACATGGCAAATGTCGGAGTAATCTCGGCACTATGCAGCAAACAGGTTTATGAACGTCAAGACGAAAACGGCATCCCGTCAAAAATAATCAGCGAATGTATCGTCTTTAGTGACGAACTGAATCACGCCAGCATCATCGATGGCATCCGACTTTCAAAAGCCAAATGTATTGTCTATAAGCACAATGACATGGCAGACCTACAACGAGTCATTAGCGAAGCCCGCGCAGCACAGCCCTACGAAAAAGTAGCAACCCGCCTCCTCATCGTAACCGACGCTGTTTTCAGCATGGATGGCGATTTAGCAAATCTTCCGAAATTGCAAAAAATCGCAAAAGAAAACAATTGCCTCCTGATGATCGACGAAGCCCATGCCACAGGTGTTATCGGAAAAACAGGCCGCGGCCTTGCAGAACATTTTAACGACATGGGCATCCCCTGCGAGCACGCCGATGTTACCGTAGGCACCTTGAGCAAAGCCATTGGATGCGAAGGCGGTTTCGTTGTGGGCAAGCAGAAACTCATAGACTTTTTACGCAACAAGGCTCGCAGTTTTATTTTCACCACTGCCATGTCCCCAGCCATGGCACAAGCCGCCGCAAACAATCTGAAGTTCATCGAAAACCATCCGGAACGCGTTTTGCAACTTCAAGAAAATGTGAAAATTTTCTGGGACGCTCTTCAGAAGGCCGGAGCGATTCCCGACAGCAACCAATCTGCAATCGCCCCGCAATCCGCCATCATCCCCATTATCATTGGTGACGAAGCCGCAGCCCTCCGCGCCTCCGCAGAACTTCTGGAAAAGGGAATCTTGATTCCCGCCATCCGCTACCCCACCGTAGCCAAGGGCCAGGCTCGTTTGCGCGCCAGCCTCATGGCCACTCACACGAAAGAAGAATTACAAGACGCAGCAACGGCAATCGCTGCAGTCCTAACCCGCCCCCACTAAAACTACCAACTTTCTACCGTCTACTTCTTACTAACTATGAATGGTTATTTCGTAACAGCAACAGGAACCGACGTCGGCAAAACTTTTGTAACCGCCCTTCTCGTAAAAAAATGGCGTAACTCAGGAATTGATGCAGGCTACTATAAGGCAGCCCTCAGCGGAGCTGAACTACGCGACGGCAAATGGATCGCCGGCGACGCCGACTACGTAAAACGAATCGCCAACCTCCCCGACACTCAGGAAGAATTGGTCAGCTACGTCTACAAGGAACCCGTTTCCCCGCATCTCGCCACCCGCATGGAAGGTAATCCCGTAGAACTCCCGCAAGTCCGTGCCGACTTTGACAAAGCCTCCCACCGACATGATTTCATTTTCGCCGAGGGAAGCGGTGGCATCATCTGTCCCATCCGTTACGATACCCCCAACGCAGACGCAACTAGCGGCAAATCCAGCGAGCCTCAAAAGCTGTTCCTGACCGACATCATGAAGGAACTGAATCTTCCTCTGCTGATTGTCACCACGGCAGCCCTAGGCAGTATCAATTCCTGCGTTCTGACAGTGGAATACGCAAGAGCCCGCGGTCTTCAAATCCGAGGCATCATCGTAAACCGTTACGGTATCAGCGGCAACATGCAAATGGAAGACGACAACATCTTCATGATGCAGGAACTGACTGGACTTCCCATTCTTGCAAAAATAAAAGAAGGCGATACCGACCTAGGCACCACCCCCTTTTAATTAAAAGTCAGCTGTACTAGTCTAATATGTTTCTATTTTCATCAAACCATTCCAGGAAGGAATGCTGCTCCCCGTTGGCTTTATAGCCCGGGAATGTTTCAATGCAAACCGCATGGATGCTGTTGAAGATGCTCTTTTCGATATTGGGGTTGATCTTCTTCAGATTCTTCAGCAGTTCCTTGATTTCCTTGCGCTTGCTGTTGCTGGAACCATCGTCGTTCACCACCGTGTTTAAAGTAAGGCGGCAGGCACACTGGATAAATTCAAGTTCGTTATAGTTACGCCAGGCAATAATATCCTGCTCGTGAATACAGTACATGGGGCGAATGAGTTCCATGCCCTCAAAATTCTGACTACGAAGTTTCGGCATCATACCCTGCAATTGCGAGCCATAAAACATGCCCAAAACCGTAGTTTCGATAACATCCGAAAAATGATGGCCCAAGGCAATCTTGTTGCAGCCCGCATCCATAGCCATGCGATACAAATGACCACGGCGCATCTTGGCGCACAAATAGCAAGGCGACTTTTCGGTCTTGTAGGTCACATCAAAAATATTGGTATCAAAAATCTGGATGGGGATTTCCAGAAGAGCGGCATTCTTCACAATCTGGGCGCGGTTTTCGGCATTGTATCCGGGATCCATCACCAAAAACTGAATTTCAAAATTGCAATCGCTATGACGCTGCAGCATCTGCATCAGTTTCGCCAGCAGCATGGAATCCTTGCCGCCAGAAATGCAGACTGCAATGCGGTCCCCTTCCTCAATCAGCTTGTAGGTTTTAATGGCATTAATGAAGGGCGTCCACAGACGTTCACGATAAGTGGTCGAAATGCTCCGTTCCACTTTCTGCACATACGTAAGTTCACGCTTAGCCATTCCGCTGCCTCCCGCAAATATCCTGCATCACCAAGCCGGCAATGGTAAAACCGAAAATAGCCACGGCGTGGGCCATGGTCCCGTTATAGGCCACCTTGTGAAACTCTGCAGGAGCGCCATCATTTTCGGGAATGCCACCTAAATTTTTCAGCAGTTCCTCGCTGTACACGCACTTGATTTTTTTAGACGGGCGCAATTGTTTTTTCTTGAACTTGTCGCGAAGGGCGCGGGCCAACGGGCACCCCTTTACATCCCAGAATTCCGCCACATGGATTTTTGTAGGATCCATCTTGAGGGCAGCCCCCATGGAAGCGTAGACCTTGGCCTTTGTTTTAGAAGCCGCAAGCATCAAGTGCATCTTGTTTTCGAGACTGTCGATGGCATCGATAATGACATCATAATCTTCAAGATGAAAAGAGGCGGCCGTTTCTTCGCTATACAGTTCCGCACGAGTCTCAATTTGAGCATCTGGATTAATTTCAAGCAGACGCTGTTTTAAAACTTCAACCTTTACCTGGCCAACCGTCTTCGTGGTTGCCATAAGTTGGCGATTCACATTGGTAACGCTCACGTTATCGGAGTCCACCATGGTCAAGTGATGAATACCTGAACGCACCAAGCTTTCGGCGCACCAACTTCCCACGCCGCCAACACCAAAAATAATCACACGCTTTTGCGCAATGACATTCATGGTTTCATCGCCCACAAGGCGAATAGTGCGATTGAAAATATCGGTATTCAGAGGCATGACGTAAATTTAAAAAATACGTCCGTTATTCCTGAACAGCCTTCCCAGAAGTATATGTCTGCAGATACTCTTCCAATTCGCGAATATAGATTCGGCAAATGGTGCTGAGCATAAAGTTCTTCTTGGTAATGTAGCCGATTTCCATGGTACGGTCATCTTCGCCCTTGGCATCCTTAAAGGGAACAGCTACATAATCGGATCCGTTGATTTCTTCGCTGATAATGCCGGAGCAGAGAGTGTAACCATTCAGGCCCACCATCAAGTTCAGCATGGTGGCACGGTCATTGGCCTTGATGGTCTTATGATATTCATTTGTACTTAAAATTTCTTCAGCGAAATAATAGTTACCGCTTTCGCTCTGCTCAAAAGAAAGGCAGGGGTATAGGGAAAGATCATCCAGGTTCACCGACTTCTTATTTGCCAGCGGATGATTTTTCCACATGTAGGCAAAGGCATGGCAATCAATAAGCTTATGGAATTCCAGGTCGTGTTCCTTCAACAGATAGTTGATGTACTTGCGATTAAAATCGCTAAGGTACAAAATACCGATTTCGCTGCGCAGGCCGGTAACGTCATCGATGACATCCTTGGTCTTGGTTTCGCGAAGGGCAAATTCGTAATCATCAATGTTGAACTTTTTCACCATTTCCACAAAAGACTTCACGGCAAAGGAATAATGCTGGGTAGAAACAGCAAACTTTTTCTTCTTCTGTTCTTCCTTGCTGTAACGTTCCTGGATGGTTTCGTAATGGTGGTAAAGCTCGTTGGCGTGGGCAATGAATTCTTCACCCTCGGGAGTGAGGGTCACACCGCGACTGGAGCGATTAAAAATCATGATGCCAATTTCATCTTCCAGGTCGTGGATAGCCGCAGTCAAAGAAGGCTGGGAAATAAACAGGGCTTCAGCGGCCTTGTTGAAGGAGCCAACTTTTGCGATCCCAATGGCGTAGCGAAGTTGTTGAAGGGTCATGATTTCTCCAGATAACAAATTCAAACTACAATAAATATAGTTAAATAGATTTAATTTCCCTATAGTTTCAATAGGAATATTTTAAAAACACACTTATTTTCGACGTTTCAAACCAGCCAAGGCGAACAAAAGCGACACAAAAATTCCAATATGAGGCAAATATGCAGGCGTCACAAAATTCACAGCCGAAGAAAGTATGGCAGGGATCAGCCCAAACAAACCGCCAAGGCAAACTCCAGTGTACCACAGAGGCTTACGGATTTCAAACTTCTTATGGGATATGACAGCCACCGCCAAGGGAGCCACAATTCCCGGCGTGTAGACAGAATAAGCCATGGTCAAAAGGCCGATAATATCCTTTCCACCTAAAGCCAAAACCATGGCAACCAAACCAATGACCACCACAAGAATTCTCACCACGGCGATGCGGCGGGTATTCAAAATGTCGCTTCCGAAAATAGCCGCAGAATTTATAAGGCAAGTATCTGCAGAAGACAACAACGCCGAAAGAAGCCCCACCGACAAAAGCGCAGCCAAGGGCAAAGGCAAAACGCCAGAAGCCAAACGGAACAAGGCATTGGTCTTTGAGCCCGCCACATCAGGAGCATACTGTGCCGCCCACATTCCCAGCAATACAATAATCACGCTAAAAATCAGAATGGCGAAACTTCCCGCCACCACAGCCTTTCGGGCCGCCCCCGCATCTTTCGCCACCAAGTTTCTTGAAATTACGTCAGGTCCCAAGAAGTAGGCCCCGCCCACAGTAAAAAGCATCATGGCAAGATCAGCAGCACCAAACTTTTCATTCAATAACGAAAAATCGAAATTTGAAATTCCAGAAGCGGTCGCATTTAAAGCGGTCGCAGCAGAAACATCCGCAAATCCACCAAGCAAATAAATCGCGGAAGCAGCAAAACCCAGCGTCAAAATCCCAAACTGCAAGGCATCAGTACGCACAACAGAAAGTTGCCCGCCCAGCAAGGTGTACACAATAACGATGGCCGCCGTTACAACCACCGACAAAGCACCTGCATCATGACCTAACACCAGTCCAATAAATCCAGCTACCGCAGCAAACTGAGCCGCAATAATTCCAACCCAGGAAACAGCAATAATCAGGCCTACCAATTTTCGGCCAGTCCTATCTACTGTTTTTTCCGCAAGTTCCGGAAGGGTACGCACATCAAGATCGTGAATTGGCTTGCTTAAAAAAGCAGCCTGAAACCAGAAGCCGACGGCACCTACACCAAGCCACCAGGACGCCGCAAAGCCGATGGATTCCGCACGGGCAGCAATACCGATTGTGGCGCTAGCCCCAAGGACCGTGGCCATCAAGCTCGTAAACACAAAAGGGGCGGTCTGACGTCGACCCGCCACCACATAATCATCAAAATTCTTCACCTTGAATAAATCGCGAATGCAGATAAATCCAAGGACGAAGAAATATATTAGAAGAAGCTTCACAGCGAAATTCCCTTACAATTCCACGACGAAATATAGGTTATTCCCCAAGGCACATATCCACGAAGTACTGGTGAATACGAGTGTCCTCGTTCAGCTCCGGATGGAAAGAAATTCCAAGCTGGTTCTTGTAGCGGGCAGCAACGATTTCGCCTTTTACCTCGGCAAGGATTTCCACACCATCCCCAACTTTTTCGATCAAGGGCGCACGAATGAAAGTCATGGGAACCGTAGCTTCATCCGTAATTCCACGGAAGGCTCGCTCCGCGAAGAAACTTCCCAGCTGACGGCCGTAGGCATTACGCCGAACAGTCACAGGCAAGGTACCGAAATACACATTGCCGTCATTGCTCAAACGTTCCGCCAAGAGAATGAGACCGGCGCAGGTTCCAAAAACAGGAAGCCCATCCTGAATCAATCTCAACAGCGGTTCGAACATATCCAAATCCCGCAACAGCTTGCCCTGCACGGTGCTTTCGCCACCGGGGAGAATCAGACCGTCGAAAGGACGATTCGAAGGTCGGTTTGATCCTGCGGGAGCTTCCAGGTCTGACTTCTGCCGGATTTCAAAGGTCTCTACGCCAAGCTTTGTGAGAATCTGTTCGTGTTCAATAAACGCACCTTGTACCGCCAGCACACCGATACGCAGGGGACGAGCCGCTGCCGGGTTCTGTACAGTTTTGGTATCGCTCATTATTTACCTCTTTCAGCCATGAGGAGTGCGATTTCCTGTTCGTTGATGCCCACCATGGCTTCGCCCAGGTCTTCGGAAAGTTCAGCAATGAGCTTTGCATCCTTATAGTTGGCCACGGCCTTCACGATGGCCTGAGCGCGCTTCACCGGATTGCCAGACTTGAAAATACCAGAACCTACGAACACGCCTTCGGCACCCAGCTGCATCATGAGCGCAGCGTCTGCGGGAGTTGCCACGCCACCAGCGGCGAAGTTCACAACAGGCAGTTTACCGTTATCGTGAACGTACTTTACCAGAGCGTAAGATACCTGAAGTTCCTTGGCGCGGTTGTACAGTTCGTCTTCACGCATAGAAGTGAGGCGAGCGATTTCCTGCTGCATCAAGCGCATGTGGCGAACAGCCTGGACAACGTCACCCGTACCCGGTTCACCCTTGGTACGAATCATGGAAGCACCTTCTTCGATACGGCGGAGAGCTTCACCCAAGTCCTTGGCTCCGCAAACGAAGGGAACCTTGAAATCGCGCTTGTTGATGTGGTAAATATCATCGGCCGGAGAAAGAACTTCGCTTTCGTCGATGTAGTCAATTTCAATAGCCTCAAGAATCTGAGCTTCGGCAAAATGACCGATACGGCACTTAGCCATCACCGGAATAGAAACAGCTTCCTGGATACCCTTGATCATCTTCGGGTCACTCATACGGCTCACGCCACCGGCAGCACGGATATCAGCCGGAATACGTTCCAGGGCCATCACGGCGCAAGCACCTGCAGCTTCTGCAATCTTTGCCTGTTCCGGAGTGGTTACGTCCATAATCACACCACCCTTCAGCATCTGAGCAAGATTCTTGTTCAATTCGTAACGTTCTGCAATGTAATTCTGTTCAGACATTTTTTACCTCACTTTTAAAAACAGCACAAAAATACCCTAAAAACTGACCTCTTTAAATATTCAATTTTCTATTATTTTAACAAGACCAGAATAAGACCAGTTTAGGACCAGATAAAAATGCTTAGCTACAACATCGAAAACGTGGGCAGCGATACCCTCTACCACTTCCTTTATAAGAGTATCAAGAATGATGTTCTGAACGGCAAGTTGGAAGCCGAAGAGAAATTACCGTCTAAACGTTCTCTGGCAAAGCAAATGGGCATCAGCCTCATTACCGTAGAAACCGCCTACAACCAATTGCTGGCCGAAGGTTACATCTACACGGAACCTCGCAAAGGCTATTTCGTATCCAAACTGAAAATCGCCCAGACTGAGATCAAGCACGACTTCAAGGAATCCCGCGAAGCTCGCAACACTCAGAAATTTGATTCCCTGGTTCAAAAATCCCGCAGTGCAAAACAATCCAAGAAACACTTCGTGGACTTCTCCAACAATTTGGGAAATCCCGAAATGTTCCCCTTCAGCACCTGGGCAAAAATCACGCGTCAGGTCCTTTGCGAAAATCAGATGGAACTTCTGGAACGCGCTCCCTACGGAGGCGTATACCCATTGCGTAAGGCTATCGCCGACATGCTCAATGGTTTCCGCAATATGAACGTGGATCCGGAGCAGATTATCGTTGGCGCAGGAACAGACTATCTGTACGGTCTCATCGTCCAGATTCTGGGATTTAACAAGAAGTACGGCGTAGAAGATCCCGGCTACAGCAAGATTTCAAAAATCTACCGCAAGATGAATGTCACTTGCAATTTCATTCCGCTGGACGACTCCGGAGTCATCATCGACCAGTTGGAAGAAACCTGCACCGACGTCATTCACATCTCCCCCAGTCATCATTATCCCACAGGTATTGTGATGCCTGTAAGCCGCCGTTACGAACTGCTGAGCTGGGCCGCCAAATCCAGCAACCGCTACATCGTAGAAGACGACTACGATAGCGAATTCCGCATGACCGGTCGCCCTATCTCCACGCTGCAAAACATTGACGTATCCGATAAGGTCATCTACATCAACACATTCTCCAAGACTCTTACATCTTCTGCGCGAATCAGCTACATGGTGCTGCCCAAGAGCCTTGCCCAAAAGTACAAGGAGGAATTTTCCTTCTACACCTGCACCGTTTCTACCTTGGAACAGCTGGTGCTTGCAAAGTACATCAGCGACGGCTCCTTTGAAAAGCACATCAACCGCATGCGCAACGCCTACCGCGGCCGCCGCGACACATTGCTCCAAGCCATCCGCAAAAGCAAACTGACCGCCATCTCCACCATCGCTGAAGAAGACGCCGGCCTCCATTTCATCTTGAAAATCGACACCGCCCTTTCCGACGAAGAATTCTGCAAGCAGGCAAACGAAAAAGGCGTTCGCATCGGCGCCCTCTCCGATTACTACACAGAGGCCACCCCCAGCGAGCACCAGTTCATCATCAACTACTCCGACCTCCCCGAAAACAAAATCGCAAAAGCATTGAATATTTTGTACGAAGTTGCCATGGGGATGTAGGAACAAGAACGTAAAAAAAAGAACTCCCAGGCGGATTTCATTACCCGGGAGTTCCCTTTGTTGTACGGATTTTTAATTTTCAGAGATTATTTCAGGAACAGGTATTCCAACGTTTCCGTCTTAATCTTGATATTCTTTTCGTGGGCGTAAAGGTACAGGAGTGCAGATCCCACGCCAGCTGCGCCATCGTAAAGGCCGGTGTAAGTTTCCACAAAGCCTGGAATCTTACGGGTCCATGCGGCGTACCAGCGACGGCCCTTGTCATCGTTATAGGAATCGCCCAGCAGCTTATCGGCAGTAACCTTCGCCTGTTCGATGTAGGAATCCTTTCCAAGAACTTCAGCAGTCTTTACGAAGTGAGCCAAAACGCCCGGGGCACCGCAGCAGAGGCAGTAACTGTTCCAGTACCCCGGAGTATGTTTCAGCGGAGCACCAGCCTTCAGAATCCCCTTAGTCAGAAGGTCAACCCACTGGAGATTTTCCTTATCGCCGGTCACGTCGTAAAGTTTGCGGAACAGGATCGAGGTTCCCACAGGGCCATGGCAAGTGGAAAGGTAATAGAAGTCATGGAAACGTCCTAATTCAGGATTGTAGAGGTACGGGATTAACGCTCCATTTTCGTCACCTTCTGCAATAGCAGCCAGGAATTTCACAACTTCGTTCGCCTTTTCAAGATAAGCAGGATCCTTGGTTTCTTCGTAAAGAAGAACATTCAAGAAAGCCGTTCCTGCAGCACCGTGACTGAAGTTGGGGAATGCAGATTCCTTGGACTTCCAGCCAACCAACGTGAGGTCAACATTCTTGTAGTAAATGCCGCCTTCCTTGGCGTAAGTGATGCGAGTGTCCGTAAAGGCGACTACGCGCTTTGCAGCTTCCAGATATTTTTCGTCACCGGTCTTGCGGTAAACATACAGGAAGAAGAAAGCGTAGGAACCGTCAGCCATCAAGTCCGCTTCCGTGGACCAGTGAAGAATCTTTCCGTCATCATGACCTGCAGCGATCGCATCATCGGCAGACTGAATCAGGAACTTGCGGTAGCGTTCATCCTTCACATGTGCGTAAAGCTGATCCAAAAAGATGGCCTGACCCGCCGGAGACGCATAGACGCTGGTACCCCAGCCTTTTACAGGCCAGATGCCGCCTTCGGCACCTTCCAAAACATCCTTGAAGAACTTTACACCTTCGTAGGTATTCAGAATGTATTCCGCGGCATCTTTCGCTTCCTGCAAATACTGTTCATCTTTCGTCACTTCGAAAAGCTGCAAGAAAAACTGGCCGATACCAGCCGAGCCTGCGTAAAGGCCCTTGGGGGTAATCATCAGATCACCAGCGTATTCGTTACCCGGTTCCGGACTTACCTTCCAGTACTTTCCCTGCGGCGTTACCACTTCGTTATTCTTCAGATACTTCACAATCTGGAGAACGGATTCCAAATAATCTTCAGTAGACTTCGCAGTCTTCAACGCAATATTCTGTACAAAATTCAATTTCATTTGATTAATTCTCCCATTAATAAGTAAGCAGTATTTAGTGGTTAGTACACAAAAATCAAACCAACCACTAGCCACTAATCACTAACCACTATTTCTGCTTCTTGTACAGTTCCGTAGAAAGGTACTTGTAACCGTTATCGGGGTAAATCACCACGATGTTCTTGCCGGCAGCTTCAGGGCGCTTTGCAATCTGGATTGCAGCGGTAAGGGCGGCGGCAGCAGAAGTTCCCAGGAAGAGGCCATCGGTCTTTGCAGTTTCCTGTGCAGTTGCGTAAGCGTCTTCCGCCTTGATGTCGATGACTTCGTCGAACTGGAAACCGTTATCGCGATTGGTCTTGATGAGGGTAGGCACAAGAGGTTCAGCCACACCATGCAAAGGCAAGGTTCCATCTACGATATGGCCAGTAAAGTCGGGGCTATCCGGGCGGGAGCTCTTTGCAGCCTGCACACCCACAATTTTTACGCCAGGATTCTTTTCGCGAAGATAGCGGCCAGTGCCCACGATGGTGCCGGCAGTACCGCCCATTGCAACAAAGTAATCCACCTTGCCATCCGTGTCTTCCCAAATTTCTGGGCCGGTAGTCTTGAAATGGAATTCCTGGTTGGCTTCGTTTACAGTCTGACCAGTATAATAGAACCCCTTTTCCTTGGCGATGCGCTTGATACCATCAATCAAATCATCAAGCACCAGGCCCGTCTTTTCGAAATCCTTGACTTCTTCGATATCGTAGAAAGACTTTACGTTCAAGCCGTAGCCTTCAAAAATCTGGACGCGTTCGATAGTCGTGCCCGGTTCCAGATAAGGTTCGAATTCGTAACCAAGAGCGTGACCGATACCGGCAAGGCCAATGCCCGTGTTACCGCTAGTCACGTCAATAAGAGTGTCGCCCTTCTTAATCAGGCCGCGACGTTCACCATCCTGGATCAAGGCCAGAGCCAAGCGGTCCTTCACGGAGCCGGTGGGGTTCAAGTATTCCAGCTTACCAATGATGTGAGCCTTAAGACCATACTTTTCTTCGTAATTGGAAAGTTCAACAAGAGGAGTGTGGCCAACGAGTTCTGCAATAGACTTATGAATCTTAGACATGTTTGAAATCCTTTTTTTTGATTTGGCAATACTCAGAAACCGGTTTGTTCAACCTTTTTTTGCCGACATCATTCGGCCCGATTTTCTGATTTTGATTTTCGCCCGGCACCGCGCCAGGTCTTTCGTCCTTAAGTTTTTCCACTTGATTAACTACTTGCTTTGACCAAACCATCAAGGACTTTTGATATTTGAGCGAAGCAGTTATCTATCCTTCTGCATGCCTTTCGGCATTCGACAGTCACTACACATAATGAACCCCTTCGAATGCTTAGGTGAACTTGAAAACATTTTCTAATTCCCTATCAATCTTGTAGGAATAAAAATAGAAAACCCCTGCCATCTGGCAAGGGATAGTTATAATACTATTTTTCTAGGGTTGGGTATAGGGTTTGACTATATCGCAGTCAGTAGATTCTTTATTACTGCAACAATATCGTTATAACCGATATTTGCAGCATACGAATTGCTTTTAGCATAGCGTTCCCAAAATTGTTTGAGACTACCGCTATTTTCAATGTCCACAAAATGTTCTACCGCATTTTTAACTTGGTCCCAGGATTTCCTGTGTTCGCAAGTCTTTTTTAAAGCTAAAGAGAATCTTTTCCCATTGAACTTTTTAAGCTTACTGAGCATATACACATCGTAAAAATCACGAGGACGAGTGTTCAAAACGCCTTTACTTAAAATGGATTCAATTTTCTCTGCGACTATTGTTTCTAGCGTATAAGTCCACAATTCAAAACTTTCCTGTGCATTACATAGATTAACCCAGGATCGTTTTTGGGGTTCGGGAGTCACGACATCTCCGGTGGTAATGTCAATCGCAAAAGGGACTACTAAAATTTTTGATTCGTAGAAGCCGTCAATAAAAACTCGGAATCCACCATAAGCATCGTCTTCTCGAATTGGTTCGCATTTCTTTATTTCGAAAAAAAAATCATCTTGCAAATCAATCAGACTAATATCTTGGATAATACCTTGTACGTTTTTTTCGTTAAAGGAAAAACCTCGGGATGTCATATCAATATCCATCGTGGTTCTATTTTCTATTCCAAGGATAACCGAAATTAAGGAACCGCCCTTGATAATGAAGCAGTCCTTGTAACTAGAAGTCGCAATTCGATTGAGAAAGCGCTCCATCATGAAATTTTGCAAAATCAATTGTGGAGCAACTCTTTTCTCTTTTGCAATGTTCTTGATTTTAGCTTTTAAGCTAGTCGCCTTTGCGCCTCTTTGTTTCACAGCAATACCTCCAGCGCATCGCGAACCTTCTCCACAATCCCAAGTTTTTGGGCATATTCAGAAAGATGTTGAAGATTTTTTGTCTGCATCTTTGCGTACATTTTCAACGATGCAATGTAGGTTTCTGGATCGAACTTTTTTTTGTACTTGATAAGATCACAAATAGTTCTTTCCGCATCAAAGCAGGGAACCAAATTTCCCATAGGCGTTTTGATTTCGGTTTTGCCGATGTTCCACGACTCCCTTTCAGCATAATGAATTGTGCATTCCTTTGAAAACGCGGAAGAAAGCCTTTTGTCCCTTGGAAGAGTGAAGGTATGAATCACCGGCGTTCGTTCAGTAATGCCATTTAAAAACAGAGCCGTTTCATGTGAAAACACAATGTTTGGAGAACACAAACTGAGAATGAACAGCTCATCAGGAAGCTCGGTGGGCAATACATAGAATCCCTTTGCGACGCGGTCCAAGTCACCATTTGCAGCCATCTGGGAAAGAACGGCCCTGGAAACGCCCTGTTTTTCAGCGTTGGCGGTAGAAACCACGCCACCGTTAGCCTTGGCGATACTTTCGATAGTTTCTACAATTGCGTTATGACTCTTCTTTACTTTCACTACAATAATATAAAATTTATTGTAGCAAAAGTCAATATCTATATTTTCAAGCAAGCGACTCTCCTTTGTGTTACAATCACTCAAACCACATTTTAAACCCCTCGAATTCAATGGGTTTAACGTGATTTTAGAACGCGTCAAGAATTTGTTAATATAACGGAAATCAGTAACATTGCGATAAATCTTCATAAAGTTGTCAAATTCGACCACTTTAAAACTTTAGCCGTTCTTTTTTCCTGACGCCTGCGACACCATTTCTAACAATTGCTGCTTTGAAATGAAATTCAATATGGAGAATGCGGTCAGTTTTTTCCCGAGTTCGTTGAGGGATGAACCGATGTGATAAACGGTCTCGTCCACGATGATGAACCTGTCATGAACATTCTGCATGCCTTCGAGTTTTACGGTTGGGAATTGACGATTCAGTCGTTCTTCTTCCTCTCGCAGATGTCGGTTTACATGCCCGGAATAGACGAACGCATTTACAACCGCAGACTTCTTGGCAACAAGTGAGAGTGCGACATCGTCTGCAAAAGGATCGATGACGATGATTTCTTCCTTTGCGGAACGCACCAGCTGGCAAGCGAATTCGTACCCACTCCACCAGGATTTTGCGTTCAGAATGCCCTCACTGGGAGGCAGGTTTGCCTTGACGAAAAAGTCCACCTGCTTTTCGAGAGTGGCTAGGCGAGTGCTCGTTTCCATGCCTTTTGAGTCGAGCTCGTCCAAACGTTTTTCGTGATTAATCAGTTGCCTGTCAACTCGCTCTTCAGTCAGCATAAAGCGTTGGTTTACGCTTGCTCCGCGCAGAAGATGATCTTTTAGAACCTGATTGGCCCAGCGACGGAACTGTGTGCCACGAACGGATTTAACCCTATAGCCAACGGAAATAATTACATCTAAATTGTAAATGTTCGTGGGCTTGGTAGAAAAATCGGAATTTCCGATTTTTCTCATAACTTCGCTTTTGTCTAATTCTTTTTCCTTGAATGCGTTTAGAATATGTTCATTAATCGTTGATCGTGACTTTAAAAACAGGTCGCTCATCTGATCTATTGTCAGCCAAACTGTCTCATCTTCAAGATATACTTGAAGTTTAGATTCGCCCTCGGGTTGGTAAAAAATGATTTCACCAGCCGCCTGCATATTTTTCTCTTCCATATTTACTCCTTTGTGTTACAGGCTGGAAAAAAACACAAATTTAATGCACAAATGTTCTAGTGAACAAAATATAACCAATTTTATAAAAATGGGCAATAGGTGCGCTGAAAAAATTTGAGTGACACCTACTGACATGCAGGATTATCTATATTCCCCGTGTACATAAAGAGTTTTGCTCTTGTCCACGCTTGAAACTTCGACACTTTCATGGTTCTTGGATAAGGCGACGCTCACGCTTGCTATTGGGCTTTGCCTAATGGCATCGTTTTGCTACATGCATTTTGTTATATCTGCCTGTGCGCAATGCGACCCTTTTGGTGCTTTATGCACTAGCTGCCGTGTTTACGGCACGCTTTTGGGGCGTGGGTTGTTTGCGTTTATTTGAACCAGGCAGTCGAAGGCCCCAAGCGAGTAGATGCATTCAACCTCACGCCTTTTTTCGTTTAAATCGTGTGGAAGTTTTGCGACAAGAACAGCTCTTGCTGGGTTTGCTCTTGTTGTTGCTTGAAACTTCGACACTTTCACGGTTCTACAATAAAGCAAACGTTCGTTGACCTATGGTTGCATAGGCCATGCTGTACCCTGGGCGTACTGTATCCATTCGGTGCCCGGGGAATTCGTGCGTGTATCCACACGTGCGTTTGCGAGCGTTTTCTTTGCTTGTTTTGACATCGCAGTTTCTTGCTCCC
>NZ_FRAX01000018.1:15999-63105 GCF_900142465.1 Fibrobacter sp. UWH6 | reverse complement strand
GCAACCGAAGGCACTGCCAAGTTCTACGAAAAGGCTGGCGTCAAGTGCGAAGTGGTGAACAAGATCGCCGAAGGCCGCCCCAACGTTCTGGATGTCATCCTGAACAAGCAGGTGAACCTCATCATCAACACCCCGTGGGCTCGCCGCGGCGCTGTTGCCGATGACAAATGCACAAGGCGAATGCCGCGACAGAAAACTTGTTTTCTGGCATGGCTGAGCCAAGCATTTGGGCTATGCCCATGCGCCATCCGTAAGGCTGCCATCAATAGTACGCAAGGTGAGCGTCGCACAAAAATGCTTGCGCTTTGCAAGCTATTTTTGTATGACCGAACCGCAGTACGGACGCCAAAGGCGTCCAATACAAGACTCCTTACATCACCACTCTCGCCGCCGTTCTCGACACCGTCAAGGGCATTGCGGCCGCCAAGGCTGGCAAGGGCGAAGTGAAGAGCTTGCAGGAGTATCATGCTTCCATTGAGGAAGTGTAACGTAAACGTCATCCTGAGTGCGTAAGCGCGAAGGATCCAGACCTGCGAACCCAAACATTCAAAGGACTGCAGCGATGCAGTCCTTTTTGTCTTGATTTTATGTTGTATAGAGCTATATTTAAAACATGAAGAATTTGTTAATCTGTGTATCCTTTGTTGCATTGCTCTTTTTGGTAGCGTGTTCCTACGAAGAACGGGTGATAGACCGGTTTAATTCTGTTGAGTTTGTAACATTGGTTGATGATACCACTGGACTTCTTTTAGTGGAGTCTAATGAAAAAGTGGAATTCTATTCGTCATACATTTCGGGTATGGACGAAAGAACTGATGTTGTTGGCAGAAAATATGTTTATGTAGATATGCGAGAAGAAAAAATTTATAAGGAGGTTGATTATCCGCTTTCAACACCTATGAATTGGGTTGTTATCTCGGATTCTCTGCTTCTATTTTATTGGTATTATGAAAAAAATGGAAGGTCGGAATTAACTAAAGCCTCGGCGTGGAATTATCATTCTAATGTATTGGAAAATTGGTCTGTAGTTTCGCGAGAGACGCTTCCTACAAATGTCGTCAAAGGCGGTGCTTCAATAAGGAGTGATAATTATTATGTACGTAAGGGGTATGCGAATTGGGGAAATGGTCAAATATCCATGGCTGAATACGTAAATTATGAGTGCAGTGATGTGATGCAAGACGAAAGAGGACTCTATTGTTTGCAGATAAAGGATTGTTATATGATGGTTCTTGATAGTGAGGGGGATATTGTTGACTCTTTGCATGTTGGTGATGAACATTATGTGTTTTTTAAAGGCCGATATATCTATAATGGAAAAATATGGGGCTTGTATGATGGGGAGAATGTATCCTTACACTATTTGTATGATATTGAACATTCTGATTCCGGTAATCTAAAAATCACGGATGGAGTTGGCAATAGTTTTATATACGAATCGGACAAATTGTAAATTTCATGTAAATTTGCAAGAATATAGGGGAAAGCCTTCCCCTGGTTCGCACACGCTTGCGCTTATAGCTCATCACCCCTTCGAGCGGGTGCTCAGACGCCGCACCCGCAACGCCCGGCTTATTGCTATTCAATGTTTTTTTAAAGCATCTTGATATTTTTTTGTTCTTATAACTATCTTTATAATAAGATGAAAAAGATGGTATATTGTTTGTTAATGATCTCTATGCTGTTATTTAGTGCATGTTCTAGAGATGATAAGGTTGTTGATTCTAGAGTACGTGTTTCGCTTGTTGCTGTGTATAGTGACTCATTAGCTTTGTTGAATGTGGATTATGAGAACTTGGTGGAATCCTATTCATCATATCTTCAGGGATATGATACTGAATGGAATTTGGTTGAGTCAAAGTTTTTCTTAGTAAATATGTATAGAGAAAAAGTTCTAAGAGAACTTGTAGCTCCGTCAACACCTTGTGGAGCATGTGTGTTTCAATTAGATAAAACAAATTTGATTTTTTATGATTATAAATTTCCTCCATTTAAAGTGAACAAAGCGTTAAAATGGAATTTTGACAAAAATGTTGTTGAAGATTTGGAAATATCTGATGAAAAAGTTTCTATTGATTCGATAGATAGTAAAATGCAAATAAATACGTTTTATTCCAATGAGGAAGGTTCCGTCTCGGCGGTTAGAAGATTTTATTTCTATCTAGATGATAAAGAGAAATTATTGAGAGAAGTGGAAATATCGAGTATGATGTGGAAAGGGAGATGTTTAGATTTCTATTACAGGGATTCTTCTTTTATATGTCTTGCCATAGATTCGGATACCTTAAAATTATTGAATGAAAAACAAGAAATTCTTGATTCAATATGGGTGAAGCAAATGTCAGAAATCCGATTCTGGGGACCTAAATTGCAGATAGATGATAGAGTTTATCGGCTTTTGGAAAATGGTGGAATAGATAGGAAAAATTGGCTTGAGATACAATTTGGCCGACAAGGTGAATCGTTTCCGATAATTTTCTCGAATGATAGCGTATCAGTCTTCTATGGTGAAAACAACTTGTAAATTTTGTGTAAATTTGTAGAAAAAACTCTTTACAAATTATATATATATTTTTTTTTATTTTACGTAGTTTTCTGTGTTAGGAGTAAAAATGCGTCCAAACTACGTAATCCTATTTTTATCTTTGGTTGTGTCCCTGTTTGCAAAGCCGATGGAAGCTTTGTCAGAATACAATGTTTTCTTAATTCATGGGGCCGGATCTAAATGGGGTGGCCTAAATTGTGATGAGGGTTATAATGATAAAGGTGACCCTTATCCGCAGGCCGCACAGGATACGATGTTTGGTGATTTGATTCCCAAAGGAATAAAGTCGAGGGCTGCAGGAATGATTAAAGACCTACGTCCTTGGCTGCGCGATGATATATTTGAGAAGGACTATGGTGAAAAGGTCTATCTTCATCGATCGTTTACGAATCCTGCGAATTCCCCGAGAAATAATGGAAGTGAAATTGGAAAAAGAACTTGGGTTGGACCGAATCGTTGTTCTAATCGTCGTTCCTTATTGGAGGAAGCTCAAGAAGTTGATGCTGGTGGCCAAAGTGCGCTACATGGATTTCGTCATGATTCTTTAGATAGTTATCGTAAAATTCCATCAAGAAATATCCTTATTTCCCACAGCATGGGTGGTGTTGCGTCTCGTGAATATGTGTAAGGAAATGTTTATAATGATGATGTTGATAAAGTGATAACTCTTGATAGCCCGCATGAGGGAACAGGTGCATTAAATTTGTTGCTTGAATTGAAAGAGGTTGATTTTGGTGATAGATTGGGAAAGGCCATAACGCAGGCTGCGACTATGGAGGCTTTTGCGATAACAGCTTTTTTAATGGGATTTGAATCAGTCTCTTCTAGCATAGCTTTGTTAGGGGTTGTTATTCCTGTATGGAGTAATTCTGTAGCGCCTTTGCTTGGTAAGGGTATTCTTGCTGTGTTAGGTGATGGCTTTGATTATTATAAAGAAGATTCTTTGACTGCATATATTGATCCTAATTCAGGTCGCGACGACGGCGTTTCTTTCTTGAAAGGACAACCTTATAAAGATAACTTGCCAATGTTCAGATTACTGTATGGCGAAAATGGGTTAACGTTTAGTGATCCTAATCAAAATTTTTTCAATAAAACAGGACTTTCACAATTTGTTCCTAGTTCAATAAGCGCTTCAATAAGTAATGCGTGGACGCATTTAAGTGATGGAGGCAGTATTTCTGAACGAACCTATAATACGGTTGCGTCTATGGCGTATGGTTTTCTTGCTGGTGTAACTTTACAAGAGCAAGGTACAGCATTGATTCCTAGCTGGTCTGGAAGTGGAAACGAAACTGCTGTTTTTAAAGATTCAAGAACGGATGTGAAAAAATCAGCATATAATGGCAATATTGCTTTATATGCTGATTTTAATGATTTTTCTACAGATGCTGATGTTGAATTGTCGATAGACGCTGCTAAAGATTGGTTTTCTTACTTTCTTGATGAACTTAGTGTTCCTTTTTCAAGGGTCGGCACCGTTATTGATGAAGCTATCGCGATTCTCGCCATTGCTGGTGTAACAGCGGCAGTTCTGGAAGAAACTCTTTTTTGGAATCAACCTGCATTGAAATTAGCTAAAGGAGCTTTACTTTGTGGAACGGGAATAAACATGACTATTGTTGGTTTGGGTTATGTTACAATTGCGGCGATTGCAGATTTGAAGTATTCGCATCAGGTTCCCGTAAATTCACATTTCCAGAAAAAATGGCATGGCGCAGAAAATAAGTTTAGTTTGGCTGTTGATGGTTCGTCTTCGCATACTCCATACTTGATGGAAGATTTTCTTTATGAAAAACCTTATGTCAATTTAGGTCTTTTCGTTGCAGATCCTACTTTGCAGGCCATAGATCCGAATTGCTATTACGAAAAATCTCGGACTAGTAATAATACTGATTGCGAAATTGGTTTGTACGGAAAGCGAGATTCCGTTCTTGTTTCTGGTGATACGCTTAAAGTTGATGGTTCCTTCCAAAAGAAAAGGTATAACGAATATCAGAAAAATCCGATTGAATTTAAGACAGATGCCGATTGGAATAAAATGGGCGTCAAGATTGACCGATGGGAACGAGTGAGTGGTATTGATGCTAATGGGAAAGTTTCTTCGGATGAGGTTCCCATTCGTCACGTAGAACGTTACGAAATTCCACCAATTACTGTGACGAACTACATTGAAAAATATTCCTTTGTTGTTGACGACTTGATGCCACACCGTCTGCGTGAAATCTATATGAATTTCAACTTCCAGCAGGAACTTGTCTGGGAATGTGACGTGGAAAAGGATCCGACAGCAAATGATGCCTGCAAAGTCTATAAGAGAATTGCTGGTCAAAGTTGGCCGACTACTCCTCTGATGACTGTTCCGCATCCTGTGAAAAAAGATGGTCATTTTGATTTCAATGCAAGAGACTACTTCAATGCCTCCTATAATGATGATCTTTCTGTAATACAGAAGGATAACCAGAATACGGTAATCGTGTCTGTCGTGAACAAGATTGGTCTTTCCAATACGCAGAGGTTCTATTATCTGTTTAAGGCTACTGAAGACCTTTTGGAATCTAGTTGGCCGCTGCCGAATGTCGTGGTGAATAAAATCGACGGCTTTGTGGGTTCTGCAAGTGCCCTGGATTATCAGGGCTTTAGCATCGTCAGCGCTAAAGATTCTATTTTCCGTTGCGTGACAGCGAAGTGCGATTCCTCGGATTCGATTGCGTCATGGCATGCGATGACGAGTTCTCCTACTGCTGAAGGACTGAGATTCTCGTCAAGTCAAAAGGTTGATAGTCCGGCAGAAGGTGATTATCTTTGGGTTTTCAATGCGACAAGTTTTAATTCTACGGACAATTCGTCTGATAGCGGCGATATATATTTGGTTCCGTTTGTCGTGGATACTACGGCTCCGAAGTTCACATTGACGACAGATAGCTATTGCGTGAATCCGGACAGTTCCGTCTTTATAGCCCGTGTAAAGGTCGATGGTAATGATTCCTTGACAACGAAAAACAGGGATGCCGCCGATATCCGTATTATGCAATGGACTCTTGAACAGAAGAAAGGAGGAACCTACAACAAGGTGTCTGATGCAAAATTGCCGTTCCTTTACGATGTCGTCTCGAAGGACTTTGCTGTAACCTGGGATGGAGTAAACAAGAAATCTCTGACGGATGGTGAGTATCGTTTAAGTGCGGCTGCGATAGATTATGCTTTGCCGAACTTGACTGCCTACGGAGCGGTGAACGCGCTGTTCGAAAAGGTTGTCAAGCAGACCGCTAGTGAAACGGACTGGAATTCGGTCATTAATAACCACAAGTTGAATGTCGGTTATGATACGGTAGAATTTAGGGTAGATAAAACTGCGCCAGCTTTGCCCAAATTTGATTTGGTTGCAGCCCCGATGGATTCTCAGAAGGTGTCTAGATACGCTTCCTTGCCGAAACTAGCCCGCCAGGACAATCAGTGTGTGTATGTGTCTAAGGATAGCCTCCTGAACATATCGTATTCCGTTCGTGAAGCATTGAACGGCCGTAGTGAAACGTCCGTCTTTATAAACTGGTTGTTTAAGCATATTCCTGACAGCAATGCTGTTGACCGTGCCGGTGATTCTGTGTGGCTTGACAAAGACCAGGTTGATGGTAGCTGGACCGAAAATACGGGGCTTCTGTTGGAAGATGGCGAGTATCGCGTTCTTGCCGTTACTCGTGACGAGGCGAAGAATACATCAACTCCGATTAAGTCGTATCCTGAAAAGATGCTGATTGACCGAACAGCCCCGCAAATTGAAGGCCTTATAAGTACGATTCCCGTCTATGATACTGCATCTACAAAACCGTTCGAAGCCTCCATCAAAGTTTCCGAAAGTAAGGATGTGGCTGTCAACCGTACCGGTATGAAGTGTAGCTATAGAATTATTGGCGGCGGCAATGAAAATCAGTGGCGTGAAATTACTGGCTCCGTATTGCATACGGAAACATTCAAGTTCTATCTTGATAAGGGCTTGATTGGAACAAATGACGGGAAACGCTATTTTGAAGCAGCCTGTGTGGATCTGGCGGGAAATGTCGGTGTTCGCACCAGTCTGTTCTTTGTGGGAAAACGTCATCCGAATATTGTTTCTCCTACGGAATCTGGTGATTTAAAGATGCCGGTTATCCCGATTGTGGGCATTGCTCCGCCCGATTTTGACGATGACGAAAATTCCGCTGTTTATCGTCTAAGGTATAGGGAAGCAAATTCGACGGAATGGGAAACAGACAAAATCATGACTGTTGCTGCCAACCGTTCGAAGGATAGCGCGAATATATCGAAAATTGCGCAGAGTAACGAAGGAGTGTTGGGTTATTTCTATCGAGATACCATCTATGATAAGCAGTATTATATTGAACTTGGGGTCAAGACGTGCGATAGTTGTTCCTGGCGTACGGATTCGGTCCTTATAACTTTGGGCAAACTTGCGGCGGATAGTGTAAAACCGGTAGTCGCATTTGATGTTTCGAAAACCTCCATGGTTGTCGGGGTGGATTCTGTCAATATGTCGCTCCGTCTAACGGGTAACCCGTCTGGTGCGTACATGCTGCGTATCTATGCAGAAGACTCGAAGGGCGTCGGTGTTTTTGACAGGTCGGTTGAACGAGCCTGGGCAAACCCGTATTATGGTTCGCCTTATGATTTGACTGCTGGATTGGTTTATGATTCCACAAAGTCCCCTGCTGGGGTGTGGTTCTATCAAGATGACAGCTTGTATCATTTGAGATGGTCCGGTTTGCCCGACACGTCTGAATTGCAAGTCTCGTTCTTGTCTTCGTCTTTTGGCGAAACGTGCATGGCCCTGAAGGGCAGTGTCATCATGAATCTTGACAAGGGGTGCCGTGTTGAATCTCAAATGAACAATTTCCCCGAAATTACTTCGGAATACTTGAGCGGTTATCCGATGTTGATGCCGCCTACGACAACCGACAATGTCATGATTCTCTCGGGTGATTCTGGACATGTCGTGATGAAGTCGGAAGGTGCATTCCGTATAGTTGGCAGCCATATCGATACACTGGCTGGGCATAACGTACCTGTGTATTTCGGGTCTAGTGAAATGGCCGGCTTTACGCTTGCCGGTCAGAACATTGGTGTCGATACGATGAATGTGCTGCAGACGGGCTGGAATGTTCATCCGGAAGCCTTTGGGTTGTCGTTTACATGGGATGGCCGCCTGGATTCCCGGTTCTTCCCGGCCGATGGAAAGGTGAAGGTTTATGCCGAGGTGACTGGACTTGATGGTGAAAATGCGTTCGTCGATGTACAGACGAAGGAAATTGATCTGACCTCTCAAGATGTTAAGGTCGTGCTAAGCAACAGTCTGCCTGTTTATCCTTTAATCGTGAAGGACCCGACTTCGTATAAATTGGGTTCCATGAGCATTCCTTATGGCATTCTTTATAAAGATGCTTATGTGAACATTGAAATTCGTGACTCCGCCGATAATCCAATCTCAGTGCTGGAGACAAATAAATTCGTTGCAGCGCATTCTAACGGCAAGGCGTATTCTGTAACATGGAACGGGAAGCGTGATTCGGATAATAATCCTGTAGATGCTGGGACTTATAAGGTTGTAATCAAGGCTTTCCCTGCTGGAACCATTGATACGACGGGAGGAAATAAACCTAAGGGTGATTCTGCGATAGCGCTATTGTCGGTAATTACTACAAATAGCATGATTGACAAAACTCCGGGTGACAGGTCGCATACCGATTCCGTGAGCATTTATGTTTCCGAGGCCGTTACTGATTCCAGTTTGGGACGAGTTGTCAACAGGTATGAACCCATCGCGGATTACTTTGTTGATGCTGAATTGAGTGGAAAATACTTGCCCAAGAATATTCGCGAGGCGAATCTCGTTACAAAATTTAGTGGAACGCAATATCCGCTTGGCTTTACGCCGGAACGATTCAGTCTAGGTATTAAGAGACAGAGACAAAGTTTGGATTTGGTTGCAGTCATATGGGTAGATAGGTGGATCCAGTCTTGTACTGATGGAAGGTGTGATACCACAGATACAAGGAATGAACCTCTTGCCGATGTTAGACCGATACATTTTGATGAGCAGTCCTTGTCAACATCTATAGATATTGATATTGATGCTGCAAAAAAATATGGCTATTTAGGTGGGCCAGACTTGGCGGAATTTGGCAAGAAAACGAAGTTTGATATGTTTGTTACATCATGGAGAGAATGGGATTCTTTTTATAATAATGGACAATGGGATGGATCATTGCTCGCATATACTCTGTTGAAGACAAACTCTTTATGGGACTTGTCTAAAATTGATGTTAATGATGTAGTTATTCCGGCTCCGGGACAAGGTGGGTATTTGCCATTCCCTCGAAAAGAACGGGGCTCTTGCGCGGCAGATGAAGAGGTAAATGAAAATGGAGTCCATCAGTGTATATATACGCAAGATTCTGTTTCAAATCAGTACGACCCCAATAGGGAGCTGTTTGCTGTAGAACTTGTAGGAAATTCAGCATCCAATTTTTATACAAATGAACAAAAAATTAATCCAGATCATTGTGATAACACTCGCTATAGAAAATTGAAGTTTAGTATCAAACTAACCATTCCTCCCGAGTATTGGAATGCTCCTTTCGGCTATGATAATCTTGTGAACCGTACCATTCGTTTTGACTCTAAGAATATAAGCCTCTATGGTGAAAAAGATGGATATTTCCATACGCTCGAAAAAAATTCTCTAACGATGAATTTATCGAGAGCGAAAAACCTATTTGATGGTTCTCAATGGAATCTTAAGCATAGTTATGGTTTGTTGACTCCTTTTGAAACGCAGCATTTACCATATTTTAAAGCTAGTGAACTTTCTGGTGGTGGAAATACATTCCTTTTTGCGGATGAAGGTGTCGGGTTTGAACAGGTATCCCGATTCACTCTAAAATTCTACAACGACCCAAATGACACGATAAATTATAATAGTCGCCATTTTATTGCGCATATATTTGCTCCAGGTTATGCACAGAACATAACCAATAATGGTGATTCGTTGAAAACAGACTACTTTATGCCTGGCGATATTGATTTCTATGTCAGCATGAACAAGTCTTTTGGGGCCGTATTTGCCGAAAATGCGGATAAATCCGTACGTTTAGATTATCCTGCAGGTGGTAAAGGCGTAAATAACCCGGGTAATGGGAAAACATATTATCTGCTGGGTTCCAGGATTCATCATTATTATAATGACTACAGCGATGTTGATTGGTTGAAACAGTTCACTTTGAACGGTGATACTACCAGTTATTTCAAAAATCTCTCCAATTTTAAGACTAATCCTGATAATTTGATTTTGTATTCTAATTCTGACGTTGATTTTGATCCAGGTTCGCTTTCTTCATTGCATCTTGATTCCGCAAAGGTTGTAAATGGTGATTCGCTTGTTAGATCGCTGTCTATTAGCCCAGACTCTTATGATGCAAGTTCGAAAAAGTTTAGTGCTTATATTGCTTTGCCGATTTCGATAAGCGGTGATGTTGTTCCGACTTATACGACATTGCTCAAAGGTGTCCCGAATGAGAAGTACAAAATTTCCAACGATACGCTTTATATTGCCGCATCCGACTGGAAACAGGATGTCAGGTATCGACGTTCTTTGGATTTTACTTCCCAGTTGCCGGAACGGACAAGTGCCAAGGAACTCACGATAAATCATCTTTATCGGTATCAAAGCGGAGTGAACTATAGAAGAGAATCCGATAATAATTTGTATTATGGCACGGCTGCGGAAAAAGAATGGACTCGTAATCCGTGGATTAAGGATGTTGAAGTCGTATCTTCAAGACTGGTTCATTTGGATGATTCTGTCCATTCACATCTTGATGCTGTCGGGAATGCAACAACTCCATCTAGTGTCAATATCCAATACAAAAATGAAATTGATGTGAAACGCCCCAAGGAACTTGTGGAAATACGTGCGAATTTGATACCGGGGACGAAATATCATCTTCTATATTTGAAGGATTCCGTGTATTATCCGGTTGTAGATTCTGCCATAGAAGTCAAGACGTCCGGCGAACGCAGACTTGCCTGGTTCAATGTGAATAGGCTTCAAGGGAATACACAGTTCCTTTTGACCTGGGGTGGCGATAATGAGGGTGGCGACTATAGTTGCAGTCACTACAATCTGGTAATCGGAAAGCAAGTAAAGGATACTGAGCAGGGTACGGTCACATCGCTGTTTGACGAAGTTTCTGTTACGTTCCCGCAAGGTACGCTTGATTCGAGTGACGATTTTACGGTTCGTACGGTTGCTGCCGAAGACTACCATTTCGAGGTGTTTAACAACGTGCCAATAACAGGGTCGATTGTGGAAGTTTTGCCTCCGAAGGTGTTTGGCGATACGTTGCCTCGCATTGAAATCAAGATTTCCAAGGCGGAGATGCGGGATATGAATGTTACGCCGAGTACCTTGAAACTCTACAAGGTCGATTTTACGAATAAAAAGTTTATCCCGCTTGACAAGGTACTGTATGGATATCTTGGTGCAGACGGGCATGCAGCGGTTGCCAATGGCTTTGATACCGCGGAATGTGAAATATGGAATGATTCAAAGTGCTATCCGGGTAATGACGACCTATGGGAATATATTTTGATTTCCGGCGTAACAAAGACGTTCTCGGTTTTTGCAGCCATGGATTCTAGATTGGCGGAAATCCCCGATTTCAGTCTAGAAATCTTGCCGGCAATAGCAGGCACATCGGATCGTGATGTTCGAGTAATCGGCTTGAAAAATTTTAATCTGTATGTTGATAACGATTCCCTGTGGAACGATAGTAATGATGTGACTCCGGCAAAACTGTTGCCTTATAGCCTAGATGCCAATGAAATTGCCCATGTGCAGTTGCCTAGGCGTGGAACGATGACGGATACGAACTACGTGTTTGTCATTGCCAAGAACGATACTTCGGAGTTGCCTTTGGCACCTGCCGCTGCCCGTGCATTGACTGTTCCGGCGAACTTTGCATGTTCTACCCCGTCTGATTCTGTATGGCTTGGTCTTGACAATGGTTTCATGGCTTATGGTGCTAGTTGCAATCAGCCGGGTGACGGAATCGTCTCGTTGTATTTAAACGATAGGCTTATTACGGAAATTCGTGCCGAAATCCCGGACACGATTGTTTACGATGGTTCTAGGAAAATAGGAGGTTCTTCTGTTGGCAAGATAAAGAATGGTGTGTACGAGTCGACCTACTTGGGCATGTCTGTCCTTGGTAATGAAATGCAGGTGATGGGTCCGAAGGTCTATACGGATTCTGCCCGTCCCAAGGTCTCTTCATGGAATGTTGTTGATTCCTCCGATGTACTTGATCGAATCTTTGTGGTTTCGGCGAAACTTGAAGATTCCGAATCGGGAATTGCCAAGGTGGATATTCGTTCTGTATTTAGTTCGATACCATTGAAGGATGTTTCGATGATGCCTGATTCCAATGGTAATGTCTCTGCCAAGGTTCGTCTTAGCCGTAAGGAGTTGGCAAGTTGCATCGGATGTAATCTTGCCATTACAATGCATGTGGAAGATTATGGTCATAACTATGAAGAAATAACCTATGAATCGTCTAAACTTTATCCGTATCCGCAATCTCTCGCCTTGTGGTATCCTGCAAGGGAAGGTATGGGAAAAATTGTTCGCGAGATGATTGGGACGGCCCATGATTTGAACCTGTCCATGTTTATGCCTTGGCTTAACGATGTCGGCCTTTATTTCTATCGAGACGGAGATAAGGCTGTTGCCAACAGCAATGTGAATCTGGGTGTATCTGATTCTTACACGTTTGAGGCCCGCATAAATCTTGGCTATCCGCAGGAAGATGACTGGCTCCGTGTAATGGGCTTCTCCAGTGTTAGCCGTAATATGGAAATTCAGATTAGGGGTAAAGATATGCGCCTTGTCGAACAGAACCATATTTGGCTTGCTGAAAATGTGTTGCCTCAAGAAAAGGCTTGGAGCCATGTGGTTGTCACGGTTGATTCTTCCAATGTCAATTTCTACGTGAACGGGAACATGGTTATGACAAAACCGGCTGGAATTTCTATGAATCGAGTGTTCAACGGAAAGTTCTCGGTAGGCGAAAGTTCGACGATGGAGGGCTTTGTTGGCCATATTGCGGACATTCGCATGTATCTTTCGGCCTTGAGTACTGAACAGGTGCTGGAATTATCGAAACCTGTTACGGATGAGGGCGAGGAATCGCAACTGATTATTGTTAATGTAAATGACATGGATGTTGTGAATGGCTTTGACCGTCAATTTACTTGCTCGGTCGTCGGCAATAATTTCTATCGTTCGACGGCTAAGGATGCGAAATTGAATATGACGATTAATGTCGAACAGGCCGGAAAGTACAATCTGGTGCTCTATGCGCGTTCTGCAAGTTTGGAAAATGCCGAAGTTCAATTCGGTGCCGGTTCAAAGCAGAAGGGTGTGATGCCGCTTGCTCAGGTATGGAGAGCTTATACGGTATCAAATATGGCTCTTGAACTTGCCTCTGGAAGACAAAACTTCGAATTGATTGTGCCTGCTGGAGTCGATATTGCTGGCTTGGCCTTGGCTACGGATGATATTTCCGCATCGGATATTGCGTGGAATATGGCTGGTGATAATGGCCTGCAACCTGTACAATCTAGCAAGGTAAAGACGTTTGTTCGCTACGAAGGCTTTGCCGATTCTTCCATGTTGCGTCCGCGAGTCCGTATCGTGAATACATCAGGCGAGGCTATCAATGGTTATTCTGTTCGCTATTACTTCCGTGGCGAAGTTCCTGCTCTGGTTCATGCATCGGCCTTCTTCCCTCAGGATAGTTCGACACTCTCGGTCCATGCCGAAAGCAATCGGACAGGGTATGTGGAGTGGCGTTTTGCTGATTCCGTAATTCAGGCAAATGGCTCACCGTTCTTTGGCGAAGGTCCCCTTTTTGGACTGAACAATATTGAATGGAATGGCTGGTATTCTGCGGATGACCCATCTTTCGTGCTTAATGCGGCTAGAGACTTTGTTGAAAACAAGGGTATAATCGTCCTTGACAAAGACAATAACCTGATTGGCGGCTCCTGCGCTGAAATGGAAGATGAAATTGAGGATGTCACATCGGCCCGTGTACTTGCAAGGGATGTCCGTGCTAGGACGACGGGAGATCCGCAAGCGAGTGAAATTTATCTGAAGGTTGAAAATACAGGTAACATGCCTATTGCCGGATATGATGTCCGTTACTATTTCTATGTCGAAGCTGGATTTACTCCAGTCATGGAAATCTATGGAGACGGTCTTCCGCAAGGTGTGACCGCAGAAAAGTCCAATCTCGGTAATGGACGGTGGATGGTAAATCTCCATTGTGAAAATATTCTTGGCTCGGGAATGTCCTGGAATCGAGAGGGTGCTTTTACATTGCATCTTCCAGATTGGCAAATGGGTTGGAACGCGAATGATGACCCGGGGCATGTCGGAATGACCACCTCTGTTGCAGAAGCGGTAGGCTTCAATGTGGTTGATTCGCTCGGCAATGTGATTTATGGAAAAGAACCTAGCTGGCCTACGGGACAATTGGTCCTAGTTGAAACACCCAATGGGTCTGGAAGTCCTGATTCATCGTATGCCATAGATTTTGGCTATACCGCTCCGGATGATTCTATTCCGATCACTCGTACAGAGGATGGACTCGTGGTAACGATGAATGCATATACCTATGTATCTCTGGATTTGATCAATGCCGGCGGCATTCCTGTTCGTCATGTCTATACGGGAACTCTTGCCCCGGGACAACAGTACATTCGTGTGGATTGGTCTGGAATCAACATGAGAAATACCTATCTTGCGCTTCGTATTAATGGAGCCTTAAAATCGACAAAATTGTTGACCCTTCTGTGAGGAATGTATGGATAAGGTTAAATTACTCATCCCAGTTGCTGCTGTGACATTGGTTTGTTCCTGTGGCGATGACGAACCATCTGCAACGGGACCGAAGTTCCCAGATTATACGCCTAAATTCGGTACTGTTTTCGATGAACGCGATGGCAAGACATATAGGACCACGGTTATAAATGGCCTTGAATGGATGGCGGAAAATTTGAACTATGCTGTCGATAGCAGTTTTTGCTACAATGATGAACCCGCTTATTGCGAAAAATATGGGCGTCTCTACAGATGGGAATCGGCCATGGCTTTGGATACGACCGCAGTTAATGTTCGTCAATGGACGGAAGGGAAAAAATATCAGGGTGTATGTCCGCAGGGGTGGCACTTGCCGACAAAAGATGAATGGAATTCTTTAATACTATTTGCACTTGCGTGGATGCGTGCCGATGATTTGGCTTTTTTGGAAGAAATTGGTTATATAAAATGGTATTATCTGAAATCAAAAGATGGGTGGATTAATACTAGCCCAGAGAATGATTACAATGGGGGGTATTCGCGGGACTATGCAAATTACCGGATGTCTGAAATAACGAAAAATGGCTCTGATACATTAGGTTTTTCCTTGTTGCCTTCGGGCTGGCGTAATGACTATCAAAAATACGTCAAGGAAGGCCGTTGTGCCGCTTTTTGGACAAGTGATGAACGAGAAATTTTAGGTGGTGTGGCTGATAACTATTTTGCCATTATCGCCAATTATTTTTGCTATGAATACCATGATTTTGAAAGTGTTGGGAAAGAAGCCAGAGTATCTGTTCGTTGTGTAAAGGACTAAAAAAGGAATTTTATGAAAAAAACAATTAAAATTATTGGGCTTGGAATTGTGATGGTGGTTACTCAATCTTTCGCCTTGGACTTGAGTACCGTATTTGAAAATCAGGCGAAATCCGCTTTCCCGGACACGTGTGAAATGCAGATTAGAACTACGGTCATATTGCCAAATCAAAAGTCGCTGTCTGTTGACATGTCTGTGATTAATGCGGGTAGCGATAAATCTGTAACGACAATTAATTCAAGTCTTATTCAGATGAAGACGATTCAAAATGGAACGCGAATGAAAGTTGTTGATTTAAAATCAGGAAAGACTCTGCCTGCCCAAAATATTAAGCAACAGAATCCTGCTGACATAAATAAAAAGATGGGGTCTCCAGAAGATTACAAGAATCCTGTTAAGGCCGGTTCGCTTTGGAAGATTGTCCCTAAGGATGCCTCAAAACCAACTCTTTATTACTCCGCCACAAAAAAGCGGGTGATGAAGATGGTGCTTCAAGTTAATGGTGCTAATGCTGAAACCTCTTTTGAATATTGCGATAATACATGCAAGCTCCCTGGAACGCTCAAGAAGGTTGAGACAAATACCTCTCTTGCAGATGGAAATACAACTAAAGTTGTGTTGGATATTCTTGAAGCCGAACGACGAAAGGTGTTGCCACCCAAAATGTTCGATATAGAATAAAAGTGGGGCTCCATATGGAGCCTTTTTTGCATTGAAAGCATTCGCGTTAGGGATAGTGACCCCTTGGGGCCGAGACTGTGGGCTCGTTTTTATGAGGTTGGGCGGGAACGGAGTGAACCGTGCGACCCATAAAATATAGCCCGACCCGTGCGGAGCGCGGGGAACGCCCAAATGGTAGGCGACGTTCTCCAGATTTACAAGAAGGAACAGCCCGCTGGCGTTATCGTGCAGTTCGGTGGCCAGACTCCGCTGAACATCGCCCGCGCTCTCAGCGACGAAGGCGTGAAGATTCTCGGTACCAGCATCGATTCCATCGACATCGCTGAAGACCGCGACCTGTTCCGCAAGATGATGGACCAACTGGAAATCCCGATGCCGGAAAGCGGCATGGCTACCAACATCGACGAAGCCCTCGCTTGCGTCAAGCAGATCGGTGGCTACCCGGTGATGATCCGCCTCAGCTTCGTGCTTGGCGGCCGCGGCATGGAAGTCATCTACGACGAAAACATGCTCCGCGAATACGTTGCCAAGGCTGTTGGCGTTACCCCGGATCGCCCGCTCCTCATTGGACTATGGCGTGATTTAATAAGAGGGTAAATCATGCTGTCATATTCATTGTTAAATGATTGCCAAACCGAGCGTCGCAAAAACATGTTTACATGTTTTTATGACCGAGGTGCAGAATCAAAATGACATAGTCATTTCATTCTCAACCAGAGGAAAAACAATGTCTAGAGTCCATTACAATGAAGAAATGAAGTTGCAGACCGTAAAACTCGTCCTGAAAGGTGAAAAGTCTGCGACGAAACTTGCGAAGGAAATCGGCGTCACGGCCAATACCGTATGCAGATGGGTCCAGGATTACAGAAAGAAGAATAATTTGCCTTCATACGAAGAAGAACACCGACTCAAGAAAGTCTCCATTGAAGAACTTGCGACAAAGAACCGTGAACTGGAACGGAAACTAAAACAAAGAGAAAAGGAACTTGCCGAGGAACGGGAAACCGTAGAAATCCTAAAAAAAATCTATGAGCCGAATATCGCGGCGATTGCAAGCTAGCTTGCAAATCGACATGATTGAGGCGATTGGATTTCTGGAAATCCCTGCACATCTTTGACGCCTACGGCGTCAGCGGCTGCACTCGGTCATATATACGAAACTTGAAACTTTAGTTTCGTAGCTGAGTTATCCTCTTTGGGGAACATTATGCAAGCATAATTTTGCGACACTCGCTTGGCTCGCTCTTATGCGACCACACGACTGAAATGCGAGGCTGTCTACAAGTTACGTCAGGAGCATTCGGTGAAGAAGATGTGCAAAGCGCTAGGAATACCCCAGTGTTCCTATTACCAGTGGTCAAAGCAGGAAACCAAGAGAAATCAACGGAGGCAACGGGAAGCCGACCTTGTACAAACTGTACGCGATGTGTTCGAGGAACACCATCGAGTCTATGGTTGTACGAAACTTCTAAAGGTCTTGAATGAAAGAGGCGTTCAAATCAATGAGTACAAACTCCGGCGCATAATGCGAGAAAACGGCCTATACTCTGTTGCCATCAAGAAGTTTAAGCCTTACAAACCGGGCAAGAGCGACGGGATGTTTGCGGAAAATCGTTTGCAACGTAATTTTGCGCCTTTCGGTCTTAACCAGTTTTGGTGTGGCGATATCACGTATATCCGCACGAATCTCGGGTGGGTATATCTGGCTGTGGCGAACCGCGGCACGCATGAGAACCTAGTTTTCCATTCGGATCGAGGCTCGCAGTACAGTAGCCGAGGATATCGCAACATGCTTGATAGTCTTGGCATAGTGCCGTCCATGAGTGCTCCGGGCTGTCCGTACGATAACGCGGCGATGGAAAGTTTTTTTGCGAGCTTGAAGAAGGAACAAGTCCACCATAGATCCTATGCCGATATTGATGAGGTCAGGGAGGACCTGTTCAAGTACATCGAACTGTTCTACAATCGCAAACGCCTGCACAGCAGTCTGGGCTATTTGACTCCAGTAGCTTACCGATTGCAGAAACTTATTGCATAAACTTCAACAATCGATACGAAAAGAGAGTATATTTAAACCATCAAATTAATGAATATGGCTTGCGAAAAGCCCTCTATTAAAAAATCTACAAGTCCATTTTAGTTCTGAATTGTGAAGAAAGCCTGTGGAAATTTTTCCGCAGGCTTTTTGTAGAAATAAGAAAAGACCAACTTTAAAAAGCTGGTCTTTTCTAATCCGAGAAGTGTCGCGGCGCCATTGGTGCCGCAAACAACGATTATTCTTCTTCTGCGGGCTTCTTGGAGAGCTGCTTTCTCTTGATGGGATCCAGCTCGGTCTTGCGGAGGCGCAGAACTTCCGGAGTGACTTCGATGCATTCGTCTTCGTTAATGAAGGTAACGCATTCTTCCAGAGTCAGACGGCGATACGGAGTCAGCTGGATCATATCATCAGCAGACTTGGAACGCATATTGGTCAGGTGCTTACCCTTGGTGACGTTCACGGTGATATCCACATCACGGTTGTGTTCGCCAACGATCATACCCGGATAAACTTCAGCGCCCGGTCCGATGATGAGGTAGCCGCGGTCTTCCAGGTTGGAGAGAGCGTAGCTAGCGGCTTCACCCGGTTCCTTAGCAATGAGCACGCCGTTGATACGAGCCGGGATTTCTCCCTTGTACGGTTCGTAGCCCTTGAAGATGGACTGGCTGATGGCGTAACCCTTGGAGAGGGACAGGAGTCTGGGACGGATACCGATAAGGCCGCGAGAAGGAACGTTGAATTCCAAGGTGACGCGATCGTTTTCATCGGTGGTCATGTTGGTCATTTCGCCCTTACGCTGCTGGATTTCCTGAATGCAGGCGCCGCTAAATTCGTTAGGTACTTCGACCTTGAATTCTTCGACCGGTTCCAGGAGCTTGCCGTTTTCGTCGTTCTTGAAAATCACCTGGGGAGAACCGATGGTGAATTCATAGAGTTCACGACGCATATTTTCCACCAGAATGGTCAGATGGAGAATGCCGCGGCCAGAAACCTTGAAGTTGGAAGCACCGTCAGCCTTTTCCACCAGGAGGGCGGGGTCAGCCATGTGTGCGCGTTCCAGACGTTCCTGGAGCTGGTTACCAGTCATGAACTTACCACCGTACTTACCTGCCAAGGGGGAGGTGTTCACGGTGAACATCATGGAGATGGTGGGCGGGTCAATGTGGATACGGGGCAGTTCCACAGGATTCTTCGGATCGGACAGGGTATCGCCGATGTCGAAGTTGTCGAAACCTGCCAGAAGAACAATGTCGCCCGGACCGGCTTCTTCAACCGGCTGGGGAGAAAGACCGTCGTAGCGGAGAACCTTCTGGAGACGGACGTTCTTGAACTTGCCGTCGACAGTGGACTGTGCAACAGTCAGACCCGGCTTGAACAGACCGTTCTGGACGCGGCCCACTGCCAAGCGACCGAGGAAGCCGGAGTATTCCAGAGAGGTAATCTGCATGAGGGGTTCGGCATTCGGATCGCCCTTGGGAGCCGGAATGCGTTCGATAATCTTGTCCATGAGGATGGAAAAATCGCCATCCGGATCTTCCATTTCTGCCTTGCAGATACCGCGACGGCCGGAACCGAACACCTTGTCGAAGTCCAGCTGTTCTTCAGTTGCGTCAAGTTCGCAGAACAGGTCGAAAACCTTGTCCAGAGCGCCATGGGGATTGCAACCGTCACGGTCGATCTTGTTCACGACGACGATAGGAATAAGGCCCATCTGGAGAGCCTTCTGGGTTACGAAACGGGTCTGGGCCATAGGACCTTCGAAAGCGTCCACCACCAAAATCACACCGTCAACGGTACCAAGAACGCGTTCCACCTGGCCACCGAAGTCGGCATGCCCCGGGGTATCCACGATGTTCACGCGGTAGCCCTTGTACATCACGTTGGTGTTCTTGGAAAGGATGGTAATGCCGCGTTCGCGTTCCAGGTTGTCGGAGTCCATCACGCGTTCGTTGACTTCTTCACCTTCGTGGAAGGTTCCGCACTGCTTGAGGAGCTGGTCCACCAGGGTAGTTTTACCGTGGTCAACGTGGGCGATGATGGCGACGTTTCTGATTTTAGATTGATCCATAGGGCCTTCTTATATATAGAAAGGTTTATTTTTGGGCGCAAATTTAGAAAAATAGCACAATCGTGGCAAGTTAGCTTTGAGTGTGGAACTGTGAGCATTGCGCAAAAAACACCCTTACAGGCCTCATAACTCATAGCTCATAGCTCGTAACTCATGGCTCATAGCTCGTAACTCATGGCTTTTTTACTATATTTGGGCTACTATGGCAAAGAATAAAGATCTTGATAATTTTGATGACGACGAAATGGACGAGGCCGCCCTCGAAAAGTTCGAGTCCGAAGAAGAATCCTCTGCCCCGGTTGTCCGTGACTACAGCGACCGTTGCATTTTGGTGTGGGAAGAAGACGATGCTCGCCGTGAGGCTTGCCTCGAAGTGCTGACCGATCTTCTGGTTGGCGCTACGATTAAGGCTGTCAAGACTGAGGCCGAAGCCCAGGAACAGCTTGAAAACGACGACTGGGATACCTTTGTGGTTGACTTCTATACCGATGGCGTTTCTAGCAGCGAATTCATCAAGAATGCAAATAACTATCCGGGCTCTATCCTGGTAGCTATCAACATGGCTCCCCTGACTCTTGCTGAAGAACGTGAACCTGCCCGTACAGAACTGCTCCGCAGACTGTTTGACGTGGAACGCGCTAACACTCAGATTAGAGCTTGATTCGCCTAATCGGCTGCAAATTTTAAAACGACCGCTTTCTGGAGCGGCCGTTTTTTTCGTTAGAGGATTCCCGGTGTGGGTGTGGCCAGTTTCCAGGCGGTTGAATCCTGACGGTTTTTCCACTGCTCCAGGTTCAGTTGGGAGGAGGCGCCATTTTTGCCCGAGGGAACTGCGGGTACTACATTAGGGTGTAGCGAGTCTGGTTCCGAGGCGTAGTAAAGCGAATCCAGCGTAATGTCGTCGCACTTGAGGATGACGAACCCTTTGGAATTTCCCATGTCGTTCCAGCCGTCGGTCCCGATGTGGAGGGCGGGTGTATTTTGGCTGTTGGGGTTTCCCAGAACGAGGATCTCGTTAGGCGGAATCTCGCTGACGGTGAGGGGGATGAACTTGGTGGAACTGGAGCTGGTGAGCCCGATGGCGCAGTCGTCAAGAATCAGGGTGTCCAGGCTGCCGTTGTAGATTTCTACAAATTCGTATTGGGTAGTGTCCTTATTGTCGGGGGCGGCCATCACTTCGGTAATCAGGAGTTCGTTGGCCCTGGGCTTGCGGTATCCTGCTGGCAGGGGGAGTGTCAATTCCACGTTCTTTTCTGGTGCGAGGTTCACCATCAGCGAAACCTGGCTCCTGAGCGAATTTAATGTCAGATTTGGAACGGGGCTGTCTTCCGTCAAAAGGAACTTGTCTTTCAGCTTGTAGATGCCCTTTCCATCTTCGCCGAACAGTGTGATTTCCACATCGTAGTTGGCCCCCAGTTTCAACATTCCGCTCTTGAAAATACCGGCGGTTGCCGTCTGGGTCATGGGGATGGTATAACTGTCCTTGTCGGATGTAAGGGTCATGGTTCCCCGGGTAACTCCCGCACTGTTGTTCAGACCCAACGGAACCTCGATGTAGACAAAGCCTACGATGGCGTGCATCTGGATGCTCAGGTTTACGGCAGCGCCTGCAGAAAGCTTGGCTTCCAGTTCTCCCATCTGCAGCAGGTCTCCGTTGGCATAAATCTTTGCCTTGAAACTCCAGTGGTCGCTGGGAAACAGGTCCAGGCTGAAGTCGGGATTTCCTGGGGCATGAATCAAATGGAGCGTGTCCGGGCCGAGGCAGTCAAGAACAAGACTGTCTACCAGAGGGGTTTCGGTATAGGAAAACCTCAGGGAAACGCTGGTCTTTTCGACGTCAACAGACGAAAGCTGGTTGTTGGTGGAGTCTGTCCCGCAGTTCCAGAAAAATGCGGCGCAGAACAAGATGGCGGCCAAGAAACACTTGGTCGAGATGCGGTTAAGAATCGGACTCATAAAACCTCCTGTTTTGAAGTGGTCCACTTCTTAACACGAGTTTTTGATCCAGAAAATCGCCTTTTACGCTGTAAAAAGATTTTTACTTTCGGGGCCTGCGAAATCTTAAAGCTTAAGGGGCTTTTGGCCGTTTTGTTGCCTGTTCCCTTGGAGTTTTGTGGCGCAGGCTTTATCTTGCCGAAGAATTTTAACCAGGGCGCTGGGACTGAGGTTGAATGCGGCTGCTGCGGTCTTGGTATCACCCCCCTTGGCGGCCATAATATCAAATACATGAGCTACGAAAAGGGGGAATAACGCATTGGAGGTCTGGATGTGACCGTTGCTGCCGGGAAAAGGAATTTCCGGGTTTGCTGGTGTTTCTCGAACTTGCAGGGCTAGGGCCATCTGCATACGGTGCAATGCATGGATCTTATTTTCGTGAGCGCTCCTACCTTCGCAGGATTTGATTTCTAAATTGAATTCACGAAGAGTCAAAAGGACTCCTGTGTTGGTCTTGTTGCGGTGCTGGCCGCCGGGACCGCTGCCTTGATACCCCTTGAGGGTGCAGGCTCGAAGGAGTTCATCCAAGGTCATTTTTAGGTAGGTGTCGCGATGCATGTACTGAAAAATAAAATAGTTTTGGCCGCTGTTGCCGGAATTCTCATGTTTTTTGCTGGCTGTGCCGGTTCCTCTAGCTCGTTAAACGAATCTGCTGCCGTTAAGGATGCAAAGGCTCAGAATCGCGAAATTGATAAGCAGGCCGCCCTGGAAGCCATGTTCCAGAAGTTCCTTGCCGCCATTCGCGTCGATACTCCTGCAGACACCTTGCTGGAAATGCTGACCGACCCTTCGGAAAACTGGTTGGATGAACTGGAACGTCATGCCATGTCCTACACCGAGGCGGAACTGGATACCTGCCAGTTTTACGAAATTTATTCCATTCTCCTTTACCGTCTATACGAACGTGAACACCTGTGGGAAGTTTCCGAAGATCGCATGCTGTGGCTCTACCTTTCTAAGGCGGGGATGTTCCAGCGCTTTACCAGCCTGAAACTTGGGCCCATGAAGGTGAAAAATGACCGCGGCAGCATTGGTCTTGCCAATAGCCCCGAGGTTCCCATTATGCTGTTTGAATGGGATGATAACGACTGGAAGTTAGACCTAGTGGGAACGGTTCCCCTGATTACCAAGGGCGTTGAAGCTACCGCCGTGAAGAAGAACTGGACTGACAAGAAATTGGCCCTGTACTGGCTGGATAGGGAATACCATCTGCAGTATAGCCGACTGGATGAATCCCTGTTCAATCCTATTGGATTCTAACGCTTTTTCGTTGGTTTTATAATGAGTAAAAGCTTTGTTCGTGTGCTTGGCCTCTGTCTGTTAGCGGTATCCTTGTGCGTATCCGCCCCGGCCTCCCAAAAATCAACTAAGACCGGCTATACTTCGGGTTCCGCAAAAATTCTTGGTGCCGTAGATTCCCGCCGACCCTTTAGTGGCGACCGTCTGTTTGCGACGCTGGATTCTGTTGGCGGTACGGGCACGTGGATGGAATGGGATGTGAACGGCGTAAAGGATCCGTCCCTGATGGAAGTGCTGAATCCTATGCTCAAGGCTGAAAATAAGCCGGAAATGGTTTGGGTACTTACGGAACGTCAACTTCCCTTGCTGGCTGTACTCCTGCAGAAAGGTGCTGGTGAAGTGCTGATGTTTTATGAACTGAAAAAGCTGGATGCAAAGCCCGAAAAATTGACAATCAATCCTGTACTTTCTAACTCCGTGGTGTTTAGAGATTATAAACAAGTTTCTGAAAATGAATTTATTCATATAGATAAGCCTAACTTGAAAATCAAGACCATGAGCAATGGATTCCGCTTTACTTATGAAAACCGCGTAGATTCTCCGCTAACCTTGGATCCGACTTATTCGACCAAGACTTTTGTGGAGAAAAAGGCGATGCTTAGGGATTATGAGGATTACTTCAAGTATGAGTATTCCCTGATGCTTCGTGCTTTTGTCCAGTCTGTTCGAGGCGTGTTCAATTGGCAGCCCTGGCATTGGTATATGCAGGAATGGAATGCTAACTATAAAATGCCGTCAGAGGAACTGGATGCCATTCTCAGTAGCGGTGTGATGCCTCCGTTCTTTACGCTTTTTAAGGCCAAGACGGCTCGAGGCGAAGTGGTTGAATTTAGGACCAATGGAAACGGCTATTCCGAATTGCTGGTGACTAATCCCTAGGTGCATTTTTCTATTTTGAAAACGTGAAGTTTTCAATATCAAATTTTGTTCTTGCGGCGCTGTTGGCGGTGCCTGCATTTGCCTCGAAAGTGGTGGAGGATTCCCAAAATCGCTTTGTGATGGATGATGGAGTCGCAAATACGGCTGTGCTGGATTGCGATGGTTCCAAGGGTGGTTTTTTCCGACCGGAAAATGCCACTTATTTCGATGGAAACGGTGTTCCGTTTAGAACGTATAGCATTGCCTTGCCGACGAAGGAATTGCCTCAGGTTTTCATATCTGATGAGCGTCTGCTTGAATTGGGCAAGCCTGTCTGTGCTGATCCGGAAAGAATGGAGCCGGTGTCGTTTGGCTTTGGTCCGATTCAGATGTCTGAAGCAGTTCAGCGAGATGGCCTCTGGCTTACGGATATCCGGGTGCCTCTTTACGTGAAAAGAGGAAACTCTGTTGCACTTCGCAAGAACTTTAGACTGAACGTCAAGTTTAACGGACGGGCTGCAGGTGTGAAGCCTGGTCTGAGAGGACTTGCCCGTGCACTGAACGTGAACGGGGCTTCGCGCTTTGGCGCGAACCAGAAGGCTTTGCAGAAAAGCCTTCGCAAGTCCGCCTCTAGCGATTACTCCGACGTTGAATTCCTGGCACAGTTCTTTGTAGGCGATAAAAAGCTTGGCTCGTTCTCTGAAGATGGCCTGTATGCTGTAGAGTATAGAAGTGTTCGTGCGGCAATGGTTTCCGCTCAACGAGAAGACGATCTCGTGGGCATACCTGTAGATAAGATTTGCCTATATGGTTCGTCTCAGGATACCCTTGCGGCAATTGGTCCTGGCGCGGCGGAACGCAATCCCAATCAAATTTTTGAAATCCCCATTGAGGTTAGAGACCATTCTCCTTCTAGTTCCAAGGCTGACGGAACTTTTGGCGAGGGAGACTCCATTGTATTTGTTGGATACGGAAACGGCTTCTGGAAACGTTGTGACCGCGAAAATCCGTCGTTTAAAAACGGCGAGATGGACTACTTCCATTCCTATTCTCCCTATTCCTTTGACCAGGGATTCCTTCTTGGAAAGAAATATACGGGTAAGGGCAAGCGACTCTCGGACTTGGTTGAATCCCCTGCGGGAAAGGGCCGAGATGTGGAGTGGATGCGCTATGTACATGCCGAAGAAGATGCCTTGCTTAGGGATACTTATTACGGAAAGGACCTGAACTGGGAATCCGCTTCAGGTAAGGAATGGTTCTGGCATTGGCACTCGAGGTTTGATTCCACGCGGATTTCTGCTGCGGAGTTAAAAACGGATGAAACGTATACGTTGCCTGGCCTTGTGGAAGGCGGCAGGCAGTATGTTGCCGTAACGTACATGCCCCGCCGTTCTGTAAGTCATGCTTCTGCAGAAAAAGCAAATGACCAGAAAAAAGACATCTATATGTCTAGCCGTAGTTATGCAGAAAGAATGGATTCCATCTTTTTTGCCGTAGAGGTGAACGGAACTAGAGTCCGCCGTGAGGCGACGACTTTGATGCCGGGGGGTAACTTTAGGATCGATGGCGTCGAACTTAAGAAGACTGGCAATTCCATTGCCCTGGATATGCTCCCGGGCGGCACACAGTATGATCGTTTTAACGGATACAGTTTTGCCTACCAGTGGAAGCCTGTTGTCGATTCTGCGGAATGGCTTTTGCCGGGAAATGTTTCGGGTGTGATCAACGTTCCGGTTCCGTCTGGTACGCAGGTCATGAAGTTTAAGAATCTTCAGCCTGTCGGCTATTTGCGTTCATCCAACGGTGTTGCCAAGGATAGCGTGGCCAGCGAGGATGATGTTCGCTATCTTGCCGTTCGTTCGGATGCGTTTAGAGAGAACTTGAGGGTTGCTGGTTTTTCTAGACCCAATAGCGGTGTCCTTAAGGATTTGACTCGCCCTAATTCAAAGTTGGAGTATTTGATCATTGCTCCTCCTGACTTTATTAATGAAGCTGTTGCCTTGGCTGAGTTTAGGGCCGGCGGTTCTGCTGTAAGTTCTATTGCCACCTCTGTAGTAAATCTTGAAGACATTTACAGAACGTACACGGCAGGGCGCCTTTCTCCGGTTGCAATTAGAAACTACCTGTCTTACGTTTACTCTGTATGCCCCGATTTCCGTTATGTCCTTTTGGTCGGCTCGGGAACTTTCGATTACCGCGGCATGAACAGCCGACTGACGCCAAATCATTTCCCGACCTACCAGGATGAAGACTATGTGTCCGAGGATTTTTATGGCGTACTGGATTCGGGTGAAGTGATTCGCTTTGGACCTTATGAGCTGGATGTTGCCGTTGGGCGAATTCCTGCCCAGTCTCCGTCTGCGTTTGCCAACTATGTTCGCAAGGCGAAAGATCATGAAATGCTGAAAACGTTTGACAATTCTAGTTGGCGTTCTGTCATTTTGTTGGCTGCAGATGATGCCTGGAATAATGGCGGTGTCGATAATATCCCTCATACCACTTTTCAGGAAAATACGGCTAAAACAATCAGTGATCGTTCTGAAGAAAAGAATATTCGCTGGGATATGAAGAAAATTTACCTGGTGGATTATGAACGGGATGCTTCTGGACAAAAAAAACTCGCTGCCGAAAACTTTATCAGTATTTTGAACCAGGGAGCCCTGATTACCACGTACTATGGACATGGTTCGAAGACGGACTGGGCTGTAGAAGGTTTGATGAAGCCCAGCTATGTTAAGAAACTTTCTAATAAGGGACGATATACCATATTGGCTTCGTTCTCCTGTACGGTTGGCCGTTTTGATGAAGGAACTGTTCCGTCACTTTCAGAAGAAATGTTAATGGCTAATGGCGCAGGTTCTATTGTTTCCATTGGTGCGACTAGAGAAACTTTTGCCTCGGAGAATAAAACCTTCGGATTGAATTTCATGAGCTTTGCCTTGACCTCTGATTCCGTCCGTCGCATTGGTGATGCTTACGTAGGTTCCAAACGTTATTCCACTTTATCTGGAAACCAGCGTTATAATGAAGGACGCTATGTATTGTTAGGCGAACCGGTCATTGGTCTGCCGATTTCTGAATATAAAGTGAAACTAGATAAACCTCTGGAACAGATTAAGGCGCTTGATAAATTGACTTTGTCTGGAACTGTAGATGGTCTTGATGATGGATATATCGTGTTGAACTTGAAAGAAGGCCGTTCGTACAAAACGGTTGATTTGCAAAATTCGATGAACGAAGAATTGGAAGTGTTCTTGAATGGTCCTCTGATTTATTCTGAAGAAGTGGCTGTGAAGAATGGACGGTTCTCTACAGAATTTGTCACCCCGCGTAAAATGTCCTTTGGTGATTCCCTGGCGGAATTTACAACGTGGGCGTATTCAAAGAAATCCGCTGCTGTTGGCCGCTCCCTAATTGGACATTTGAGAATCGCAGGAATATCCAACTATGCAGATTCCTTGAAGGATACTGTTCCCCCCACAATCAAGATTCAGTCTTGTATATCGGGGGCAATGGCAACCTACTTTGTTGACGGACAAAACGTAAAGCTTCAGGCTCCTGCGTGCTTGCAAGTTGAAGTGGAAGATTCTACGGCCCTCGATTTTAGGGAACAGGCTGATGAGGGAATTTCCTTTGAAGTTGAAGGTGTTCAGGATCCGTTCCATCCAAGCCCTTATCTTGAACAGAATTCCAAATATGCTAAGGTCCGTATGAACTTTAGTACGGAACAATATCCTGCGGGATCCTACTTGTTTAAAGTGAGGGCCCTGGATGTTGTTGGAAATGCTGCTACGAAAACGTTGGTGGTCGAAATTACTGACGAGATGGAGACGGGCCTGGCCGATGTTTTCAATGCTCCGAACCCCATGGGTAAAAAGGGAACGACTTTCTACTTTAAGAATTTCGCTGATTCTAGAGTAAACATTTTCATCTACAATCAGAATGGCCGTCTGGTGAAGGTCTTGAAGGATGCCGTATCGGGTGTGACCCGCTGGGATGGCCGCGATGATCGTAACCGCCTTCTTGCTAATGGGCTGTATCACTATGTGGTACGTTGCGAAGTTCCTGCGTCGGAAGGTGTGAAAAAGAAAACTTGGACTAAAAAACAGAAACTATTGATTTCGAGGTAATTATGGATTTGAGAGAAAAACCGGGTAAGATTCAGTCTTTTTTGGAGATCATGCTGCGTATACGCCTGATTTCCATTGTGGCTATCGTCGTTGCTTCCATCAGCTTTATGGCCTCCAGCTGGCAGGGCATTGCCTCCTTGCCCTTGGGAGCGTCTGAAGCGCTGGGAATGTGGATGGCCGAGGTGGAAGGTGTTGCAGGGGTCTGGGCTAATGCTCAGTATCTGAGCGTGGCTGCCATTGCCGCCGTTGTACTGTTCGCTATTTTTGGAAGCGTTCGCGGTGCGGTTGCGTCTGCCGTTTCTTTTGGCTTGGCATTTGGCGCTCTCTACATCTTGGGCGGTAACGAAAACATGCCTGTCATGATGTTTGGCGCTTTGGCGATTGTTTCGCTGGTGGCTCTTGTTGTGGTGAAGGTCCCCTTTGCCTGTGGACTTTTCCCCTTTGTCTTGGCCTGGATTTTCTGGAGCGGACTTTGTGCCGTTCTGCCAGCTAGCCTGGAACCCACCTGGCTTGTGTGGGCTGTGCTTTCTGCTCTTGGATTTGCCAGTGCGATGTCCTTGTCTGCTGTGGCGGGCAAGCATCTGTCTGCCGGTGTGCCTGCTGCGGGTGCTTTGGTAAAGGCTGCGAAGCAGATGTTTGTCCCGGTGCTTGCGGCTTCCTTGCTAGCTGTGTGCGCCGTGGCTTTTGACATGCCTGCCGCTAACGCTGTGGATGCCGCCCAGGCGTCCGATGCTGCTGCAAATGCCGCCGATGCCGCCAAGACTTCTAATTTGAATTACTGGGGCGCAGCCTTTTACTTCTTCGTTTTCAATTTGTGGTTCTTCGTTCTGCAGTTCCCCATTATGTCCTTTGCCCCTTGGGAACGCCTCCGCTCCGGAAGCCGCCGCGTAGAAATGAAGGACAAGAAGAAGGCTGCCGGCAAGAAAAACTCGAAGAAGAAATAGTCGATTCGAACATTTTTGTTTTGCGAAACTCCTCCGCATGGGGGAGTTTTTTATTTGCGGTGGTTGTCTCTGCTGGTTTACAGAAAATGAAAATTACAAAAATATGATAAATAGGATTGAGGGGGTTGAAGGTTGCCTTAGGAGGCTCTTTAATAGGAAATTTTTGTTTGAATTACAAATTGTGTAAATAATTTTATTTGGGTAATTCATAAAGTGTAAGCCTTTTTGGGGGAACGTCGGGGCGGTAAAATCTAACAGATAAAAAAAGGAAGATGCGTTCAAACCCTTATAGAATAAGGGATTGAGACGGTTTCGTCTATTTTTTGCCAACTGAAAATCTGAGTTGGCATGGTCTTTGCGTATGGGTGGCGGAAACAAAAATAAACTCAACACAAGGATGAAATCATGAAGCTCGTTACAGCTTACATTCAACCCGAAAGGCTAAATAGCGTAAAGCAGTCTCTATACGAGGCTGAAATTTTCAAGATGTCAGTCACCAATGTTCTGGGCTGCGGTCAGCAGAAGGGACACACTCAGGTGTATCGTGGCGTTGAAACCGAAGTGAACCTGCTTAAGAAGATTTGTATTCGTATCGCCGTAAACGATGAATTCGTTCAGCCCTGCATCGATGCAATCATTGCTGGCGCCCGTTCTGGTAACATCGGCGATGGCAAAATTTTTGTGACGAACCTTGAACAATGTATCCGTATCCGTACCGGTGAAACTGGCCCGGAAGCTATTGGCTAATAAGGAGGTATAAAAATGGCTGATACACTTTCTACTATCGTCGATACCGCCGCTGCTGTAGCTGATACCGTTTCTAGCGCCGCCGCTGCTGTTGTTGAATCTGTTGCCGAAGCTGCTGCTCCTGTGGCTGCCGCCGTGGAAGCCGCTGCCGCTCCCGCTGCAGAAGCTGCTCCCTCTGTAGGTGAAGCAATCTTCATGACCGAAAATATCTGGATCATGATTTCCGCAATGCTGGTGTTCATCATGGGCCTTGGCTTTGCTTGCGTTGAATCCGGTCTTTGCCGTGCAAAGAGCGCTTCCAACATCTGCTTTAAGAACGTGGCTGTTCCCGCTATCGGTATTTCCGTGTACGCATTGCTGGGCTTTGGCTTGATGTATCCGGGTGAATTTAACGGTTGGCTTGGCTTTGCAGGCTTCGGCATTGGCGACTGGATGAATCCCGCCAACTTCACTGCCGCTTATAACGGTCACTTCTCCCTGTTCACTGACTGGCTGTTCCAGGCTATGTTTGCCGCTACCGCTGCAACCATCGTTTCCGGTGCCGTTGCTGAACGTATCAAACTTTCCTCCTTCCTGGTGTTCACCTTCTTCTACGTAGCATTCGTCTACCCGGTAGTTGGTTCCTGGGTTTGGGGTGGTGGCTGGCTCTCCAACTTCGCTGCATTCGGTGCAGAAGGCTTCCACGACCTGGCTGGTTCTGAACTGGTTCACTCCGTTGGTGGCTGGGGCGCTCTCGCTGGCGTAATCATTCTCGGACCCCGTATCGGCAAGTATGTGAACGGCAAGGCTCATGCAATTCCCGCTCACAACGTTCCGCTGGCAACTATCGGTGTGTTTATCCTGTGGTTCGGCTGGTGGGGATTCAACGGCGGTTCCGCTCTCTCCGGCAACCCCTTCGATACCTCTCTGATTCTTGTGACTACTAACTTGGCTGCTGTGGCTGGCATCATTACCGCAACTGCAACTTCCTGGATTATCGCAAAGAAGCCCGATGCCACCATGGCTCTCAACGGATGCTTGGCTGGTCTGGTTGCAATCACCGCTCCTGCTGATACCGTTTCCCCGCTCAGTGCCTGGATCATTGGTGCAATCGGTGGTGTGATCGTAGTCCTGGCTGTGTACTTCTTCGAAAAGCTCCGCTTGGACGACCCGGTTGGTGCTCTCTCCGTTCACCTGGTCAACGGTATCTGGGGTACCCTCGCAGTTGGTATCTTCGATTACACCGGCCGCTTCAACTTCTCCACCCAGCTTCTCGGTGTCGTTGCCTACGCAATCCCCTGCTTCCTCTCTGCTTGCCTGATCTTCATCGTGATCAAGAAGACTATGGGCCTCCGCGTTAGCGAAAAGGAAGAACTCCGCGGTCTCGATCTTGCAGAACACGGTCAAGAATCCTACGGTGGCTTCCAGATCTTCAGCAACATGTAAGATCAGGAAAACCGCCTGGACTTTCGCGGCAAACGTCGCAATAAGTTAAAGCCATAATAAAAACAAGGACCTCGTACCGAATGGTACGGGGTTTCTTTTTCTTCTGTATCATATAAGGTAAGATTTGTTTTATATATGGAATAAAATTTTTAAATGATTGATGAAATTTGGTAAAATTAAAGAAAAACTAATATTTTGTATCATTTTCTGTTGACTTTTTGAAAAAACCTAGTTATATTGAACATGCAAGAGAGGAAATATGAAACCGATTACTGAGTATCAAGATTATCGCTGCTACATGCAGGATTTTTACGAGGAACGGAAGCGAAAGTCCGCTTTTACCTGGCGCGAGTTTTCCAGGATGGCTGATTTTTCGTCACCTTCTTATTTGAAGTTGGTGTGTGATGGTAAAACTTCTCTGAGTCGGGTGGGTGTGCCCAAGGTGGCTGCCGCTATGGGACTGGCTGGTTTTGAGTTGACCTACTTTGAAAAGATGGTTGAGTTTGGAAATGCAAAAATAGACGCCAAGAAAAAGGCTTGTTTCGAAGAGATGACTAAGATTGCCAAGGAACAGAAGGCGCGTGTCATAGACTCTGACACCTTTGCCTATTATGAATCTGCGGTCAACACCATCGTTCGCGAATTGGCTCCTCTGATGCCCGGTGCCTTGCCTCTGGAAATGGCCAAGAAGATTAAACATGCATTTACCGCCCAGCAGGTCCGCGACTCTCTCAACCTGTTGGTGAAGGCGGATCTCCTCCAGGAAACTGGGGAGAATTCCTATCAGCAAACCGACCGTGCCATTTCCGGTTCCACGGAAGCCATTCCCCTGGCCCTCCGTTCCTTGAATCGTGAAATGATTGACATGGCTCGTGAAGCTATCGACAAGGTGGATCCTCGCGAACGCAACATCTCTGGCGTGACCTTGGGGGTGGACGCCAATGCTTTCGCTCGCATTTATGAAGAAGTGGAAAGTTGTCGCAAGCGAGTGATGGCCATTGCCAATGAATGCGATAATATCGATCAGGTTTACCGTTTGAATTTACAGTTTTTCCCGTTGACGGAAAGGGTTTAGGAGGCGAAAATGAGAACAAAGTATTTTGAAAAGTTTGGTGCGGTTCTTGCGGCCGAAAAGACTGCAGGTTTTGCAACTAAGATGGGCGCAGCCTTGCTCGCGGCCCTTGTATTTGCCGCTTGCGGTTCCGACAATTTGTCTGGCATTGATGACCAGGGAAATTCTATCGCCGATACGCCGGCCTCCAGCTCTATTGCAGAAATGCCGACCTCCAGTTCTGATAGGGAACCGGGCTCCAACTCGGATGATATTTCTCTGCTCTCCAGTTCTAGTATGGAAACGCTTACGCCCAGCTGCAGCAGCAAAGACATTGATGCCCCCGATGTTCCTTTTAATCCGGATCTTCCCTCGAGCGATGTTAAGGACATCGACTTCTCCGGTGCCGCCTTGGATAGCGTGTACGCCTACATTGTGGCGGATCGCACTGTTCATGAAAATGCCCCGGGAAACTGCGGCATGCCGGAATGCGATTACCATACGGTTAGCGGCAATACGGCTTCTGGATTCTTGAGCATGGAAGAACAGCTTTATGTTTATACCGTGAGATGCGGTGCCGATTTTAACCACATGTACGAAGTCAGAAATGATTTCAATGTGATTAAGAAGCATTTGGAAACCACATCTATGGAAGCGGTGGAAATCTTTACGGTTGCCTGCATTGCGGAAAATGGTGCTGGAAAGGAAACCGTTCCCACGGAAGATGGAATGGGCTATATCGCTGAATGCGAAATTAAGATTAGTGATAATCCGGGTGAGGAAACGGAATATAGGGATCCGGTTTGGAATCCTCTTGCTACCGAAATTGTAAACAATTGTCATGATTAGGAGGAATGATTATGAAGCTGACGAATAATTTTTGGATGACCAGTTTGATGGCTTGTGGCATGAGCCTGATGGCCTGTTCCGATGAAGGCACCACTAAGGTGATTCCGGAAGAGCAAGGCGGTGCCGACCAAACTGTGTCAGAAGATGATGTCCTGAATTCTTATCGAAATCTGGGAATTCATTTGGATGACCTCGTTATGGTTGATCCTTGCGAAGGTGAATTCTGCAGTAAATCCACTACGCGCAAGGCTGGTGTTGTAACTGCGGATTACCAGGGCACTAGAGCCTACGTTCTTTGTGAACGAAATAATGGTAGCGAACTACTTTATGATGCTCGTATAGAAGATTCTGTATTGGTGCAAATTGTCAGTGAGTCCGCTGTTGGTGATCAGGGTGATGAAGTTCCAGAATATACCAAGCGTGCTTCGGAATTGCTGAAAGCGTCTTGCTCTGAGCTGGGTGGCCAAATGGTTCACGATCGGGCCATGAACTCCTATGAATGTAAGGCAAATCTTGCCTTCGGTCACTATGATAATAAGTATTGGGCTTTGTTCAGCGACTTGGTAGTTTCTCCCTGCCTTGGCATCAGTGTTCCGGATTCCATTCTCGCGGTTGATCCGATCGGTAATGGTGACGAACCGCCTAAGGAAACTCCCGTAGAAAATCCTCAGGAAACTTTCGCTGATTTCGACCATTTCGAAATGAGTGCCGTCAGCGAAAATACCGTCGTGACTTTTAACGGTGGGGTTAAAACGGGAAGCTGCTTGATCGGGGAAGTTGAAGATGTTGAAATCATAGATGTTGTTGCCTTGGCAAAATCTTCTCCCTCCAATAAAGTGGCCTCCATTTCTGTGGATAAGGAATTGGCTTCCTTGGTGCTTCGCCTCCCGGCTATAGAAGACTATTGCGAAATCACGGCTCCTGTGGTGATGAAAATGGATGGCGACACTCTGCATGTGTCCTATGATTTCCCTTGCGAATATCAGTCTGAATATCCGGCTGGCACTTGTGAGAAAATTACACTTTCAAAGTGCCAATGCACAAGTGATCATGACTTTGTCTTGAATTCTAATTTCGCAAATGCGAAGTTTGTGGAATTCCGTGGCGAGGTTTACGATGTGGAACGGAAAGAAGAATTTGAAGTGGCTGTTGGACTTGCAAGTACAGGGCATTGTGACGCGTCCGCCACGGGCTCTGATGAAATCCTGCCTGCGGTGCCGGTAACGATGCTCTTGAAAAGCAACGGCCGTACAGCGCTGATCATTCCGCAGCTGGTCGGGGATTGCTCGAATAGGAGCACCATGAGCTTTGAATGCTCCGGGGATACGCTGGTTGTTACCCGCCTATACAATCGCAATGAACCGGTGACCGATTGCTTCTGCGCTAATGACGTGCAGGTGAACCTTGAAAATTCCTACCCCGGAACAAGATTCCTGAAAATTGGTCGAAGGGTTTATAGAATTGAAATCATAGCCGAAGAATTGGATATGCCGGTTATGAATCGATAACAGGGAAAATTTGGGTTAGGAAAAAAGGCCTTGAGCGAAATGCTCAGGGCCTTTTAAATTAGACAGGCAGCGGGGATGTTACGATTTTTCCTTGTAGCCGCACTTGGGGCAAACGCCGTTTTCGTCCAGGGCGATTCCGCAGAGGGGGCAGCGCTTGACCGTGCCCGCAACAGGAAATTCCTGGGAGGCAGCATTCGCTCCGCTGGTGAAGGTAATCTTTGCGATGTTCAGCTTCATTTTCAGAAGGTCATAGACAATCTTGATCATGCCTTCCACTGTCATGGTCTCCTTCGTCACCACCAGGCGACAATCCGGGTAAGCCGTGGCTAGTGCCGTCTTGAACGCAGGCCCCTTCATCTTGTTTTGCGGATGGCCATTCCTGATGCCCTGCTTTTCGTAGACGTCCAGAATCGCGGGGAGCAGCGGGTCGTCTTCACGCAGAATGAGTGCGTGGTCGAAATTCCGCAGAATGTCCCAGGCCGTCTTCTGGATTTCGTTGCAGGGGAACACCATGTTCACCCCCGCATTGATGGAATCCTCCACTTCGATGGTCAAGATCCCCGTGTGACCGTGAAGATACTGCGCCTCTCCCTTGAAACCGTAGAAACGGTGGGCGTACTGCAGGCTGAACGTTGTGTAGCTTCTCATGATTTCTCCTTGTCCGCATAGCGAACGTTGATGGTTGTACCTGCAGTATATCAAACGGAGAGAGGGGAGGGCAAGGGGGAAATTTTGCGGCTGGGATAGTACATAAAGAAAAAGGACTTGAGAAAAACTCAAGTCCTTTTGTAATGCCAGATCCTTCGCTTCGCTCAGGGCCTGCCCTGAGCCTGTCGAAGGGATGACACGCAGAGGGCGTTTTTATCCTGCGTTCCTCTCGTCTCTCGTCTGAAGGACCGCAGGTCCGTTCTCTCGTCTATTTGACGATATGTCTATGATACTCCTGCAGCGAGCAAACCTCAAACCTACCGTAGTCGTGCTTGTCCATGAGGCCTTCGACGGTGGAGGTGAGGGCGGCGATGGTGGTGGTGATAGGCACTCCGCTGACCACTGCCTTGCTGCGCATCTGGATTTCATCGACCATGGCTTCGGCGCCGGTCTCGCTGGTGTTCACGATCCACTGGACTTCCTTGTCGTGGATAAGGTCCAGCAGGTTCGGGCGGCCGCGGGAAATGCGGAACACTGCGCGGGTCTTGATGCCTTCGTTGTAGAGCATGGTGGAGGTGCCGCGGGTGGCGTAGAGGCCGTAGCCCAGTTCCACCAGCTGGCGGATCAGGGGCACTGCGCGGGCCTTGTCTTCGTCCTTGAGGGAGACGAAGATGTTGCCCTGGCCCGGGATGCGGTTGCCGGAGGCCAGCTGGCTCTTGAGGTAGGCAAGTCCGCGGTCGCGATCCAGACTCATGACTTCGCCCGTAGATTTCATTTCCGGGGAGAGGGTCACGTCGACGCCCGGGAACTTCACGAAGGGGAACACGGCTTCCTTCACGCTCACGTACGGAACGTGGACTTCTTCGGTGAAGCCGATTTCTTCGAGGGTTTCGCCCAGCATGCAGCGGGAAGCGTAGCTTGCCAGAGGCACGCCGATGGACTTGGAGACGAAGGGCACGGTGCGGGAGGCGCGGGGGTTCACTTCGATCATGTAGAGTGGCACGCTTTGCGTGCAACTTCCTCGCTCGTCAAATGAAAATATGCAAGCATATTTTCGCTTGACTCGCTTCGTCGTTTTCGCCATCCTTGACGGCCAGCTGCATGTTCATGAATGCTTCTTATAAGGGCGTTCCCCACGCGTTGCGTGGGTCGGGCTATATTTTAACGCGTTCCGGTCGGCCCTTACGGACCGCCCGCAACGCTGTTAAAACGGAGCCTCGCTACGCGAGTCTCCGCCCATACGGGTAACTATCCCTAACGCGAAACGCTAGTCTTCAGCCTCATTGGCCAACTTGATGAAGTTGTCAAAAACCTCGATTATAGAGTCTGCATTTGCATAAGACTTGCGGATAATCAAGAACGAATAGGACTCTGTTTCGCTAAAGAAAATTTCTCTTGGGGTGATGGAAAATTCATTTTCGCCATACATACGGAACCAGGACTGAAAAAGCCTGTGTCTTGCCCGCCCCTTACTGTCGGTCGATGTGTCGATGAACGCAACCAAGGCGCTGTCGAATTTGTCCAGGAAGTTTCGAATGATCGAAACAATGGTATCTCTAGTATTACTTCCAGAAATATCGTTTACATGATTATTTGGCAGCAAACTGCTTTCTACGCGATAGATGTCCACGCAGAAGATAGGGAAGTTGGCTTCAAATTGCGAAGTCAAGTCGTTGAATATGACAGAAATTTTATTTTGAGTTTCGGTCTCAAAATAAAAGGTGTCGCAATCTTCAATTACTGGATAAATCACAAAAAAACTACTTTGTGGGAGCAAAGCCCTTCAAAGTACCGTTGGCTTTGAAATATTCCGCCCTTTGTTTCTTTTCGGCAAGAATGTCTTTCAAAAGCTTCCTTGCTTCGGATGTAGTAAACTGCTTCATAGCATTATCCTCATCCATAATATAGGATTTTGAAGAGGCCTTGTCAAAGGACTTGTCTGTTTCTGCTGACTTTTCCAAGGCTTCGTCCTACTTCTTCAATGTCTTTTTGCAATTTCTTTAATTTTGCCTTTAACTCTCTTCGTCTTGCATCTTGTTCTTCAAATTGCGCGGCTTGCGGATCGACGCTTTTGCAGAGGTATTTGGTAACAACTTTCCCGTTTTGACGGGATACATGGTAAAGATATACCTGCTTGCCTATTTTTTTTCTTCGAAGAGAACATGAGGGGAGTTTTGCTTGTTCGGAGGCATACTTCGCCTGAAGTTTTTCCAGGCGATCGAGTTCTTCTAGCAATATTCCTTTCACAACGCTCATCTTACCCTACAATATAAAAATATTTGACGGTTGTAGGGTAGTGTTGTCCTACAAGTGCTTGAAAATTGAACTTTGTAGGGTAAAATCTCCCGATGAAACAAAAAAACACCCTGCGTCGGCAGGGTGTCTTTGTGTGCGAGATGCGCAGTCGGTATTCTATTTCGGAACTATGCGGCATTAATCCTCCTTTCGGCCGAAACGCCGTTTGTGGTTACGGTGTTCGCTGCACCGGTCGTGGGCTCCACAGGAAGTGCGATAGCCTCGGTGGTGGGCGGGGTGTCTTCGCGAGCCTTTGCACGGGCTTTTGCGCGAGCCTTGTAGAGGGAACGGCTGTTGGCGATGAATACGTTCACCTTGTCGATGAAGGCCGTGCAACTTTCGTCACCCTTGGTGGCCGCGTTGTACTGCGCGAAGTTAATCAGCTGGCGGAAGGCGCTGATGCAATCGTTGCGGAGATTCTTGCTGGTGGTCTCCTCGCGGATGCGGCGTTCCTCGGCACGGGTCTGGTTGGCTTCGGCGAATGCGCCTTGCACCTCCTTCAGGGCGTTGAAGGCAAGCTCCAGTTCGCTCCCGGCCAGGGCCCCGGCATATTCTTCCTTGCCAATAACCGCCTGGACGTTAGCAATGACCGATTCGATGATACCGGTGAGGCTCTTCTGGTCAACGGAACCTGCATTGCCGTACCCCTTTACGTATTCCCAGATTTCCTTGGCCAGGGCGGAACGCTGCTGGTCCAGGGAGCCTGTGAGAACCTTTACCGTTCCACGGAAATTGCGGAATGCGATGGTGCGCTTGGAATCCTGTTCCGATGCGCCCTTCTTTGCCGCGGCCTCCGCCACACTGGTGGTGTAGTCGGAGAACTTGCCGATGGTTGCCTTGTATGCGTCAAGTTGGGTACGGACATCCTTGAGATTGATGGATGCGGCTGCCGTTGCCACGTTGTTGTGGAAACCGATGAAGCCGTCGTTGGTGATGCGGTTGAAGTTGATTGCGTTAACGTTTTTCATATAGGTACCCTCGTAAAGAGTGTTGATGTTTAGGTCAATCTGTCCGAGCAATTCCCGGCTCATTGATCACTAAACTACAAGGGTCCGCCGCTAAAGAAAAGTTTAAAAATCTATACAAAGTTTGTATGTAAATGAAGGTTTTCTAAAAAGGATGCAACCATTTTGCACCACGCGAAATTTTTCAAAAAACGCCGGTTTTTCTAGGCTTGCAGGCCTTTTTTTATAAAGAAAAATATTCCCGATTGGAATCGATTGCCTCAAAAAAAACTTGCAAGGAGTTTGTTTTCGGTGAAGAAGCTGCTCTACGAACCTGTAGAGATGCTATGTCTATGTGAAGAAGCAAGTTCCTCAGTTCGTGGAGATGCTATGTCTATGTGAAGAAGCAAGTTCCTCAATTCATGAAGATGCTTTGTCTATGTGGAGAAGCAAGTTCCTCAATTCGTGAAGACGCTTTGTCTATGTGAAGAAGCAAGTTCCTCAATTCGTGAAGACGCTTTGTCTATGTGAAGAAGCAAGTTCCTCAATCCGTGTAGATGCTTTGTCTATGTGAAGAAGCAAGTTCCTCAATTCGTGAAGACGCTTTGTCTATGTGAAGAAGCAAGTTCCTCAATCCGTGAAGATGCTTTGTCTACGTGAAGAAGCAGGTTCCTCAATCCGTGGAGATACTTTGTCTACGTGAAGAAGCAAGTTCCTCAATCCGTGGAGATGCTATGTCTATGTGAAGAAGCAAGTTCCTCAGTTCGTGGAGATGCTATGTCTATCCGGGGATGAATAGCTTTTGTTTAGGACCTTTGTGCTATTGTAAATTTGTGTGTATTTTCTATCTTTTTTGAAAATTAGGAAAAAGTAAGGAAAATTTATGAAGTTTCGTGGATTTAAGAACATTCTGTCGGTGCTGGCTATGCTAGTTTTGCCCACGGCTTTATTTGCCCAAACGGCATATCTTGACGAAAAAGGCTCTCTAAAAACACTAGAAGAATCTGCAACAGCGATTACTAGCTCTATGACAACCTGGAGTGCAGGCTGGTATGTTGTATCGGACAATGTAACAATTGATGAGCGCATCACGGTAAATGGTGATGTGCATTTGATATTAGCTGACGGAGCGACTCTTAATGCAAATAAAGGTATTGGCGTTAGCAGTAGTGCGACATTCAATGTCTATGCACAGTCGGAGAATGAAGCGACGATGGGTGCGCTTGTGGCTAATGCAAAAAACGTATTTGGCAGCGCTGGTATTGGTGGAACTAATATGGCGGGCTTTGGTAACATCATTATCAATGGCGGAAAGATTACGGTAATAGGCCAAACTACTGGTATTGGTGGTGGTTATAATTCAACAAGTGGAAACATTACCATTAATGGTGGTGTTATCGATGCAACAACACATTCTGCATATGGTGGTGCTGGCATCGGCGGTAGCGGGAATGGATATGTATCGAGCATTACGCTAAATGGTGGAAGCATTACTGCAACTGGTGCAGCACTAAACAGTTATGGAGGAGCAGGTATTGGAACAGGAAATATGGCCAAGAGTGGTACAATGACCATCACAATTAGTAGTGCTGTAAAGAAAATTGTTTCAACTAAGGGATCATCTGGCGCTGAATGTATCGGTCAAGGTGAAAATGGACAAACCACTATCAATGTGATATTTAAGGACGGCGAGTCGACAGTCGAAGGGAATGCCAAGGATAAATTGTTTTATGATTCTGGTGAGGGCGAACAGCGATATGTTCGAACCAAAGCATTAAATCATCATATAGTAATTAGTGATAATATCAAGGCTCAAATAACAGCAAATACAGAATATGCTTTTACAGGAGAGATGGTTACACTTTCTATTGGCGCGGCAGTTGATGTTGAATCGATTAAATTAAATGGTGGCGCAGTATCGTTATTGGATGCAGGAAATGGTCAGTACACTTTTGTTATGCCAGATGGTGATGTAAATGTGACAGCAGGAGCCTCTGATACATATTCTGTCGTTATCCCTGAACAGATGGAAATTGTAAGCTCCACAAATCCTCCAGATGGTGACGGCAAATATATTTCAGGAACGGTTGTTGAGTTTAGACCTAACTATACTTATACGGTATTTGATGTTTCTGATGGAACCAATGCTTTGGTTGCATCAAACGGTGTTTATAGTGTGACAGTTGGAACTTCTGACATAAATATTACGGCTACAATAAATCATGAGTACAATGTAAATCTAGCGGAGGCACCATATGATTTTACTGCTCTAAATAATGATGTTCTTAGTGGTACAACAGAACGCACGGTAACAATTGCCAATGGTGCAAATATTACACTTTCTAATGCGACAATAAATGGAGGTATAGTTTGCGAAGGCTCTGCAACAATTATTCTTGAAGGTTCAAATAATGTTAAGGGATATTCAAGTATAAGTAAAAATGTATTTAAAGCGGGTATCCAGGTTGGTGGCGAAGGGACTGTACTTACTATCAAAGGTAATGGTTCCTTAACAGCAATTGGTAGTGATGGAGCTGCAGGTATTGGTTTAGATTGTGTACGGTATGTTGATGCTTATGGTGGAGATATTGTTATCGAAGGAGGAACAATTAATGCTATCGGAAGTGGATCTGGAGCCGGAATTGGAACTGGCTTTGCGTATGGTGGCGCAAATATTGTAAGACTTGGTAATATTACCATTAAGGGGGGCTCGGTAAAGGCAACTAGTGGTGGGTCAGCTGAAGGCATTGGTTCGGGTTTGGTAAATCCTGGTAGTACGAATGAATTTGGTACGGTAACCATTTACGATAGCGTAGTACTCGTTGATGCATCAAGTATTGGAAAAGATATTACCTATATGCATGGCGAGAGCAATGTGACCGCCAATAAAACCGATTATTTCAATATCAGCGAAGATGGCAACCGACGCGTTATCGCACCAAAGGACGATGCCGATTATAGCATTTCCATTGCTAACGACATCGAGCATGGTACATTGACAGGAGCAGGGGCGGCAAAGTATACGGAAAAGGTGACAATTACCGTTACTCCAGACTTTGGATACAGAATTAGCCGTCTTATCGTAAAGGATGCCAATAACAATGATGTTGTAATTGATGGGAATTCTTTCGTGATGCCAAAGGGCAATGTAACGGTAAGTGCAATTTTTGAGCAAGGCCCTCACGGTACGACGGAGTTTGTGTGGCAAAATGTATCTGGCAGTATAGTTAAAGAAAACATTATCTACGATGGTGTGACTACATTAAATCTTGAAGCTAACAGTAATTATAAAATTGTTTCTAAAGACCAAACTTATTTGAGGTTAGATAAAAGCACTGTCGATATTCCATATTCCGATGGCGTAGGGGAGTTTATTGATGATGATAAATCGACGATATTTTATTTTCGCAATATCCCATCGGGCTTCTACGATATCATACTAACCGATCTTGGCGATGATAGATGGTCGGTGTCTATTCTGAAAACTGTTGCTGCTTTGGACAATGTTCCCGACCAGACTTATACGGGTAGCGAGATAAAGCCTGAGCCACTTGTTTTAGCAGGCTCACTCAGTCTTACAGAAGGTACCGACTACGAATATTCTTATACCAACAATGTAAATGTTGGCGCCGCAACTGTAACAGTTACTTTCCGTGGTGAATATGACTGGGTAAAACCTGTAACAAAATCCTTTAATATCACGAAGGCTACGCCTACAGTTGAACCTCCGACTTCTGCCAATCCGAAGTACGCTGGTGCATGCGTCGCACTTGTCACCGCCGGATCTACGAACTTTGGAACGATGCTTTACAGTTTAGATGATGATTACTCGGAAAATATTCCTTGTGCGGATAAAGGCGGCGATTATACGGTTTACTACGAGGTCGAAGAAAGTGGCAACTGGTCTGGTGCCGCAGGGAGTGTTGAAATTCAGGTGCCGGTTCGTGTTGATGTGACCGTGGTTGGCGACGGTTCTGTAAGTGGCTACGATCCCGACGAATTCTACCCTGTTGGTACAGTACTTACCCTTACCGCGGAGCCTGCAGACGGATACAAGTTCCTTAGCTGGAACAGTGATGTCGATGTTCCTGCAACATTTGAATACACGGTTGATGCAGAACAGAATAGCCTAGAAGCAACTTTCAGCAATCACTATATTGCTTACACAACCAGCGACGGTGATACTGCTTTGCCTGTGCTTTCATCTATGTATGATATTAAGAAAAATAAGTGCGAGGACGGTCTGTGTGTCATGTTTTTGGGCGATGGTGTTACAGAACTAGACGATGGCGCATTTAATAATCATAAACGCTTGACTAGTATTGAAATCCCGAGCAGTATTGAAACTATTGGGCATTTCGCTTTTACAGAAACTCCTTTGATTCGTGTGGATATGAAGTCAAAAGTGCCCCCTCAATTGGGGGAATGGCTGACTTTCCTCAACGTTCCTGATGAATTTTTGATTCACGTGCCTCATGGTTCAGCCGATGCCTACAGGTCTGCCGATGGCTGGAAGGATTACGAGGACCACATTGTTGATCACGACGCATCTATGCTGGTCTGGACCGATGATGCTGTAGTACCCACATGCTCTGAAACAGGTTGGGAAGCAGGCTATGTCTGCAATGAGTGCCACAAGCGCTTTGCCGATGTGGATGGCCATGTTGAAATGTCCCCGGTGGCCGCCCTTGGCACAACCTACGGCGCAGCTTGTATATACAATGACGATAGCAAGGCAATTATCGACGGAAACTCCGAAACCTCCGTACTGCTCCCTTGGAGTATCGATGTGGACGCAATTGAGCTGAATAGGACCTTTGCCGCTGGCACAATCTCCACCATTACGCTGCCTTTTAGCATGTATGTGGAAAATGTGGAGGGCGCTGTATTCTACAGATTTAAGTATGTTTCTTCGGATGACTGGACTGTTCACGTGGGTTCCGTTCGTGACGAACTGATCGCAAACACCCCGTACCTAGTGAAAACTACTGGCGAGACCATCTCCTTTAAGACTGGGGCTACCTTGGAACGTACATTGGATGCCTCTCCCACGGACCAGGGCCAGGATGAGGGTGATGGCTGGGAACTTCGCGGAACCTATGGAAAAATGGTCTGGAAGGAAGGTCATCCGGATCTTGGGTATGTTTATGGTTTTGCTGCCGAGAATGTTGCCGATGTCCATATTGGCGAATTTGTGAAAGCTACCGCTGGTGCAAATCTGCCGCCTATGCGAGCCTACCTCTATTACAATCCTGTCGCAACTCCGGCACCTTCTCCGAAACCGTCCTTCCGTGGCATGGCTCCCATGGCTCGTTCGACTTCCAGTATCGAGACCCCGAATTACTTGGATGTGGTCGTGGATGACGATGAGGGCGGAACTCTGTATATCGGTAAACTCAATACCCGCACCGGCGAGTTCAACGCCGCGGGAGAGCGCTGGTTTGACATGAAGGGCCGTAAACTCAACGGCAAACCCAGCGTTAAGGGCTCCTTCTTCAATAACAAGAGCAAGGTTATCGTAAAATGAAAAGGCCGGAACCGAAGAAACTGTATTGCAAACCCCAGGTAAAAGTGATCAAGCTAAAACACCGTGCGAACCTGCTGCAAAACAGCGGTTTTGAAAATGACGGTCCCAAGGGTTATGGCGGCAAATTTCAGTAATAGGAGTAGAAATGAAAAAGCAAGAGCAGAAGAAACAGTACAAAAAGCCCCAGGTGAAGGTGATCAAGCTGAAGCACCGTTCAAACTTGCTGCAGAGCAGCCTTCCCGACAGAATGGGTGTTGTCGTTGACGATTAGTTTTTTTTTACGATTTCGCCTTGAAGTATAAAACGAAAGTCCTTCCGACCAAAATCGGAGGGACTTTTTTGTGCGGATTTTAGGGTAGGTGCTTGACAAAGGTTCTGCGGAAAACTATATTAAGTAGTGCAACAGGGTGGTAGGTCGTCACCTGAGAAAAAAAGAAAGGCCGACTAGATGAAACAGGGTGGTAGGTCGCCACCTGAGAAAAAAAAGAAAGGCCAACTAGATGTGCCGGAGTAAAATCCGGCATTTCTTGTAAGGAGGAACAAGTGATTAACATTGTTGTACTGACGCCAGCATTTTACGCAAAGCATGTATTGGATTCCGAAATTCTTTGCAAGCAGCAGCGCCCCTACCTAACGTTAATAATAGAGGCCTTTGGAAAAAAGTTTGCTGTTCCTTTTAGGACAAATGCTCATAAGCCAAAAAAACGAAAAGGCGTTCCTCAATCCGTATATTTTTTCGGATCATCTGGCCGTTCCGAATTAAGTAATGAACAAAAAGTTCCTGCACTAGATTTTTGCAAGGCTGTTGTAATTGTAGATGAAGATGTTGGTCTTCCTGCGTCTATTGATAAACGGGAGTTCCAAGAGCTTAATTCAAATTACACTAGAATTGTGGAAATGTTCAAAAGATACTATGAGTTTTACATAGCATCAAAAGATGATGCTAACTTGAAGGATCTTCCCGAAATAAAATATTCGGCCTTACAGTATTTTGTCTGAATGCTATGGATTTTTCCAGATACGATAATTTTTTCCTTCTGTTGCGTATTGCGCTTGGGTGTCCGGGGGCAAGTGCTGGTGCGTTTCCGCGGCTGTCTGCGGAAGAGTGGAAGCGTATTTACGACGAGGCGGACCGGCAGACTCTTCTGGGGCTTGCGTTTGACGGGGTGATGAAGTTGCCTCAGGAGCTGCGCCCTCCCATGGAGCTGATGTTCCAGTGGGCGAGCGAAGCGGAATCCTTTAATGGCTTGAACAAGATTTTGAATCAGGAAGCCGCAAAACTTACGGAATTTTTCAAGGGGCATGGCAGAGGCTGCGCCGTTTTGAAAGGCCAGGCCAACGCTAGACTCTATCCGAATCCGCTTTGCCGGCAACCGGGAGATATTGACATCTGGGTTTCCGGCGGGAAAAAGAGCGTCGTGGGTTTGCTGCGGGAAACTGGAATGCAGGAATCGCAGAAGGCTTCGCCGCACCACACCCACATGAAAAATGACCGTGGAATTGATGTGGAAGTTCATTTCCGCACGTCTTCGGGCAACTACAATCCTTTTACGACAAGGCGGCTGCTGAAATATCTGGACAGGGAAATCCTGAACTCGGTGGAGGTTCCCGAAGGTTTCTGCGCCCATTCCATGAAGTTTGCGCTGGCCATGCAGCTATCGCACATCTATCGCCATTTTATTGGTGGCGGGGTAGGGCTCCGGCAGATTGTAGATTATTACGTGTTGCTTAGGCATTCCAGCGAAAGTGATCGCCACGAACTGAAGGCGAACCTGAACAGCTTTGGATTGCGAAAAATTGCGGGGGCCCTCATGTGGCTGCTTCGTGAATCGTTTGGTCTTGACGAAAGTCTGATGCTTTGCAAGCCCGATGAATTCCGTGGACGGTGGCTCCTGCGGGAAATCCTGCAGGGTGGCAACTTTGGTCGCCATGTAGGAGGCGGTCGCCTCAAATGGCTCTACTGGTGGCTTGGCAAGCGCAAGAAATCCTTAAGTTACTGGCGCTTCGATTTGGCGGAAACCTTCTGGGCGGAAGTCGATTACTGGAAAGTTTTTGTAGAAAACACTTCGACACGAATCCGGTTGCGCAAGATTTCATTAAGGGATGTGAAGTTCTGATAATGCTTTCGCGTTAGGCCCCGCAGCCCGCATGGGGTCGGACTCGCGCGGCGCTTGCCTTGTGCTGTCGCACGGAGCGCGAGGCTGAACGAAAAAAAGACCGAACTGGATTTTTCCAGCTCGGTCTTTTTATAGCGCAAGAGGGCCGGCCCGCCAGGGCAACGCCCTGGATCCTTCGCTTCGCTCAGGATGACACGTGGATTGCTGCCAGATCCTTCGCTTCGCTCAGAGCCTGCCCTGAGCCTGTCGAAGGGATGACACGCTAGCGTGTCACTTCACAATGTGACGATGATATTCCTGCAAGCTGCAGACTTCGAAGCGGCCGTAGTCGTACTTGTCCATGAGGCCTTCAACGGTAGAGGTGAGGGCTGCGATGGTAGTAGTGATAGGCACGCCGCTGACCACTGCCTTACTGCGCATCTGGATTTCGTCCACCATGGCTTCGGCACCGGTTTCGGAGGTGTTCACGATCCACTGGACTTCGTTATCGTGGATGAGGTCCAGCAGGTTTGGGCGACCACGGGAGATACGGAACACGGCGCGAGTCTTGATACCAGCGTTGAAGAGGATGGTAGAAGTACCGCGGGTGGCGTAGATGCCGTAGCCCAGGTCTGCAAGCTTCTTGATGAGAGGCACTGCACGTTCCTTGTCTTCGTCCTTGAGGGATACGAAGATGTTGCCCTTGTCGGGGATGCGGTTGCCG
>NZ_FRAX01000018.1:0-15417 GCF_900142465.1 Fibrobacter sp. UWH6 | reverse complement strand
CATGGGCGGGATGACGCTTGCGGAGTCGCCGGAGTGGATACCTGCAGGTTCCACGTGTTCCATGATGGCGCCAACCACGGTGTGCTTGCCGTCGCTGATGCAGTCCACGTCAAGTTCGGTAGCATCTTCCAGGAAGCGGTCGATGAGGATGGGCTTGCCTTCGCCGATGGCGGCAGCTTCTTCCACGAACTTGCGGAGGTACTTTTCCTTATAGACGATCACCATGCCGCGGCCACCCAGAACGAAGCTGGGACGGACCAGAACGGGGTAGCCGATCTTGTCTACGATGGCGAGGGCTTCTTCCACATTGTGGGCGATGCCGGATTCGGCCTGCTTGATGCCCACCTTGTCAACCAGCTGCTTAAAGAAGTCGCGGTCTTCTGCAAGGTCGATATCCTCGGGGCTTGTACCCACCACATTGGCGCCGGCCTTCTTCAGGCGCATTGCCAAGTTAAGCGGAGTCTGACCACCGAACTGAACGATAACGCCGTAGCAGTTTTCGCGTTCGTAGATGCCCATGACATCTTCGAGGGTCAGCGGTTCAAAGTACAGCTTGTCAGAAGTATCATAGTCCGTAGAAACGGTTTCCGGGTTGGAGTTTACCATGATGACTTCGTAGCCCTGCTTCTTCAAAGTGAATGCAGCGTGGCAGCAGCAGTAGTCGAATTCGATACCCTGGCCGATACGGTTCGGGCCACCGCCCAGCACCATGATGCGCTTCTTCTTGTCGCGGTTAGGTACTTCGCGGACGGGTTCGGTATTGTCTGCGTAGCAGGAGTAGTAGTACGGAGTGACGGCTTCAAATTCACCGGCGCAGGTATCTACAGAATAGTAGCTGGGCTTCAGGTTGATACCGTTACGGGCTGCCATGACTTCTTCCGGAGTCTTGTGGAACAGGTAACCGATCTGGATATCGCTATAGCCGAATTCCTTGGCCTGGCGGAACAGAGCCTTGTCCTTGCAGAGGTTTTCGAGAGAACCTGCAGAGAGGATTTCGTCTTCGAACTGGGCCAGTTCTTCCATGTGTCGGAGGAAGTAACGGTCAATCTTGGTGAGTGCGTAAAGCTTTTCGACGTCCCAACCGCGGCGGAAGGCGGCGTACACCACGAAGATGCGTTCTGCACTGGGGCGGGCAACTTCCTTGGCCAAGGTCTCGTCGTCGTAAGCCAGGAACTGTTCGCACTTGGCGCAGGCACCGAAGCCGCCGAAACCAGTTTCCAGAGAGCGGAGAGCCTTCTGCAGGGACTGCTTCAGGTTGGAGCCGATAGCCATGGCTTCACCCACAGACTTCATCTGGGTGCCGAGAGTGCTATCTGCCTTGGGGAACTTTTCGAAGGTAAAGCGGGGAACCTTGGTAACGACGTAGTCCAAAGCCGGTTCGAAGCAGCTGGGGGTAGACTGAGTAATGTCGTTTTTCAGTTCGTCCAGAGTGTAGCCCACAGCGAGAAGGGCTGCAATCTTTGCGATGGGGAAGCCCGTTGCCTTGGAAGCAAGAGCGGAAGAACGGCTTACGCGGGGGTTCATTTCGATGATGATGCGACGGCCCGTCTTGGGGTCGATAGACCACTGAACGTTGGATCCACCGGTTTCAACACCGATAGCTTCCATCACCTTCAGGGAGTCGTCACGCATGGCCTGATAAGCGCGATCGTCAAGAGACTGGATCGGAGCCACAGTGATGGAGTCGCCTGTGTGAACGCCCATGGGGTCCAGGTTTTCGATGGAGCAGACGATAACGGCATTGCCCTTCTTATCGCGCATGACTTCCATTTCGAATTCCTTCCAGCCCAGGAGGGATTCTTCAATCAAGACTTCGTTGTTCAGGGAAGCGTCGAGACCGCGGTTCACGATGGTTTCGAATTCTTCCGGGTTGTGTGCGATACCGCCACCGGTACCACCCAGGGTAAAGCCCGGACGGATGATGAGAGGCCAACTGCCGATGGTGTTTGCAATGGCGAGAGCTTCGCTCATGGAGTGTGCAGAACCTGAGCGGGGGAGGTCCAGGCCGATGTTCAGCATGGCGTCCTTGAAGAGCTTACGGTCTTCTGCGCGGGCGATGGATTCGGCCTTGGCGCCGATCAGTTCCACATTGTAGCGTTCCAGAACACCCTTTTCGTGGAGTTCCATGGCCAGGTTCAAAGCGGTCTGGCCACCCAGAGTGGGGAGCAATGCATCGGGACGTTCGCGGCGGATGATTTCGTGGAGAATGTCCACGTTCAGCGGTTCGATGTAGGTACGGTCGGCCATTTCCGGGTCGGTCATGATGGTTGCCGGGTTGGAGTTCACCAGCACCACTTCGTAACCTTCGCGGCGGAGCACCTTACAGGCCTGCACGCCGGAGTAGTCGAATTCGCAGCCCTGGCCGATAACGATCGGACCAGAACCAATGAGCATAATCTTCTTGAGGTCTGTACGCTTAGGCATATTGTGTATTCCTCTTTAATAAACTTTGTTCAGGTCGCCACTTCGTGGCTTTGAGGTTTGAGGGCGCTTCGCTTTGAGGTTGTTCTTGAGGTGTCCTCTAGGCGCTTTGCGCCGACCTCATACCCCTAGCGAGCTTGCGAGCGAACCTCTTACCTCTTAAATTCTTCAATCATCTTCTTAAATTCTTCGAACAGGTAGTAGGAATCGTTGGGACCCGGAGCGGATTCCGGATGGTACTGCACGCTGAATGCAGGCAAGTTCTTGCAACGGATGCCTTCCACGGTGTTGTCGTTCAGGTTGATGTGGGTGACTTCCACATCAGCGGGCAAGCTGGTTTCGTCGATGGCGTAGTTGTGGTTCTGGCTAGTGATTTCTACAGCGCCAGTCTTCAGGTACTTTACCGGATGGTTACAGCCGTGATGGCCGAACTTCAGCTTGGAAACCTTTGCGCCGAGGGCGAGACCCAGGAGCTGGTTACCCAGGCAGATACCCATGAGAGGATACTTGCCAAGGAGCTGCTTCACGAGGGCTGCAACCTGGGGCAGGGAGTTGGGGTCTGCGGGGCCGTTGGAGAGGAACACGCCATCGGGATTCTTAGCCTGAATCTGCTCGAAGGTAGTGTTGATGGGCATGACGGTCACCTTCATGTCCTGGCTGGCCAAGTCGCGGAGGATGTTTGTCTTGATACCGAAATCCAGAGCAACTACGTTGTACTTGCCCTCGGTGGAGAATTCGTAGCCGTTGGGGTCGCTTACTACAGAAGCGTAGTCCTGACCATCCAAGCCGATCCATTCCTGAGCCTTCTTGATGGCGTCTGCTTCGGACATTTCGGAGTCTTCCACATGGAGGTAGGCCTTCTGGGCGCCGTTGTTGCGGAGGTGGAGGGTGAGGGCGCGGGTGTCTACACCTGCGATGCCGGCCTTCTTCTGTTCCTTCATGTAGGAATCCAGGGACTGTTCGCCCACGTTTTCGGAGGCGTCGCAAAGGTCGTTGATGACGATACCGTTCAGGAACACCTGGCGGGATTCGGACTTTTCGATGTTAGCGGAGTAGGCGCCCACTTCTGCGGTGGTGAACACTACGAACTGACCAGCGTAAGAAGGGTCGGTCAGAATCTGCTTATAGCCGGCCATACCGGTGTTGAACACTGCTTCGCCTACAGTGTCCTTGGCTTCGCCGAATGCGTAGCCGTGGAATACGGTGCCATCGGCCAGGGCAATGAATGCCTTGCGATCGCGCTTTGCTTTCCAGTTGAATTTATCGTTCATCGTTTTACCTTTTTACTTGTTCTAATTAAAACTCTTTTGGATTCTTCGCTTCGCTCAGAATGACGCGGAGGGGTGTGCTGCGCGGCCCCTTTTCGTAGAGCAAAAAAAGAGGCAAAAGCTAAAAGCCTTTGCCTTAAAAACACTAAAACTGAAAACAGAAACAACGTCTTGAAAAGTAGAAACCCAACCGACTTTCTGGATTGCCGGTGCTGCACCCTGGAGTGCACGCTGGAGATTCTGTACTTCAGTTCTCTTCATCGGGTGCAAAAATAGAAAAGGAGATTCCCCTCGGCAATAGGTGGTTTTATAAAAAAAATCCTTTTTATTTTGGGAAAAAGAGGGGTGAAACGGTCTAATTTTTTACAAAAAATGAATAAAATAGGCTGCGTCTTAACGTAATTGCTTGAAAAATAAAAGATTTTGTGCATTTACATAAATTGTAAGGTATGCGGTGCCCTAAAGATGCTATAATAATCACTTTCTGGAGGACCCGCCAAATAAAAGTGAGCAATGTTTGTTTATATTATTATTGTAATAATTAGAACGGGATATTGTATATGGATGCAGGTGTAGTTTACGTAGTTCATGCGTTATTTTTCCTTGGTATAGACCTATTTGTCTTGGGCAAGGCTTTTTCTCAAAGAGCGGAATCTTCGTCGCATTTGTCGTTCAGCGCTTTTGCGCTGGCTGTGACTTTGCTTCAGATTTCCGCAATCGGTGTCATCTGCTCGGAGCATGGATTAGTCGATTTCCCCTTGTGGGGTAAATGTCTGCTCTATTTTCTGTTGGTGGTGTTCCCGGCTGTGGCCAGCTATCTTGCCTCTGTCTGGATGTTCCGTCTGTTTGCCCTTAGAAAGAACAAAAAGTTTACGAAACAGAAATGGTTTGTTGCCATCCCCCTGATTGCCTATGCCCTGGTTTGCCTAATTTCATTTAAGACCCATTGGGTGTTTTATATTGATGAGAATGGTGCCTACCGTCGCGGAAGCCTGTTCTTGCTGCAACTGCTGGTGCCGTACTCTTACGTGCTGAGTGTATTTGTTTACCTGCTTCGTGAAAAGACTTCCAAGGGAAAATTTTCGCTGCAGCCTAGAGCGATCAGCTTCCTGTTACTGTATGTGATTCCCCCCGTATTTGGATCCTGTGTTCAGGTTCTTATGAACTTGAAGGGATGCTTCTCGGAACTGGGCTTGAGTGTTGCCCTTGTGTTCGTCTATATCGGCATGTACATGGGTGATGCTGAAGAACACCGTCATATGAAGGACCTGGCCAATTTTAACCGCCAGCTGCAGCACGTCAACGAAAAAATGAGAAAGCTCCTGATGCGTGGTGAAATGCAGGCGAAGACTATCGCCGAAACGATCCGCGGTGGATTTAAGATTGGACGGAATGACGATGCCTTTTCCTTCAAGTATGTGTCGGAACAGTTTGCGCAAATGCTCGGCTATACTGTAGAAGAATTGCTGTCGGTATCTGGTGGTAGCCTTGAGGGGATTGTTCATCCCGATGACTTTGGACAGGATATTCCCACGCTGGAAAATAGTGAAATCTATACTGTCAGCTACCGCCTGCGCTGCAAGGATGGTTCCTGGAAACATGTGGAAGAACGTGGCCGCTTGATCAAGACCGAAGGCGCCGAAGATGAAATTTGGGGCGTCGTCTTTGACAAGGATGAAATCGTCCGGACGGAAACGGCTCTTGTCAATGCAGAAAATAGTCGTAAAAAATTGGCGGAATACAACGACATTATTACCAATGCCGGACTTGGGGTCTGGTTTGTTACCTTTAGAGAAGGCTTGCCCAGTCTGTTGAATGGAAACGAAAAGTTCTACGAACTGATCGGCGTTGATGGCGGTTCCATGTCTGAGGAAGACTTGCATGAATACTTCGCGTCGAGAATCATCCCGGAAGATGTCCCCATATTTGGTGCTGCTGTTGAAAAGATGAAGTCTGGCCAGTTTGCCGAAGCGCTTTACCGCTGGAATCATCCTAAGCTGGGAATCGTGTATAACCGTTGTGGTGGAACTGCAGTGCGTTTGCCCGATGGGGCCTACTGTCTCCGTGGTTATCACGGTGACGCTACCGAAATTGTGGCCAATGAACAAGAACAGCAGGAACTCCTGAAAAAGGCCCTTGCCGCTGCAGAGGAATCCAGCCGTGCGAAGACGACGTTCCTTAACAACATGAGTCACGATATCCGTACTCCCATGAATGCCATTCTTGGATTTGCAAGCCTAATCGAAAAGGAAAGCGATAATCCGGCCAAGGTGAAGGAATACCTGAAGAAGGTGATGAATGCCGGAGACTTCCTGCTTTCGCTGATTAACAATGTGCTTGAAATGGCTCGCATTGAAAGTGGTAAATCCGAGGTGGTGGAAAGTCCGGTTAATCTGCGCGAAATGGTCGAGGTTACGTCGAGTATCTTTGAGGCTTCCCTTAAAGAAAATCATCTGACCATGAATTTTGCCGTGAATATTGTTCACGAAAATGTCTGCATCGATGTTGTGAAGATGCGCGAAATTTCCGTAAACCTTTTGAGTAATGCTGTAAAGTATTCTGTAGAAGGCGGAACCATTAACGTCGAACTGACAGAAAAGCCTTGCGATAAGGAAGGCTATGCCGCTTACGATTTCATCTTCTCAGACAATGGTATCGGTATGGCTCCAGATTACTTGCCCCATATATTCGATTCCTTTGTCCGTGAAAGAAATTCCACCGAAAGCAAGATTGCGGGAACTGGTCTTGGTTTACCCATCGTGAAGAAACTGGTGGACCTGCTTGGCGGTACCATTGAAGTAGAAAGTAGCCTTGGAAAGGGAACCAAGTTTACTCTTGGCTTTGTCCATAAAACCTGTGAAGAAAATGTTGTTTCTGAAAAGTCAAGTTCCGATGCAGAAAAAATGGATCTTGCAGGTCTTAGAGTTCTGTTCACAGAAGATAACGACCTGAATGTGGAAATCGGAACGACGCTTCTGGAAGAAGTTGGCTTCAAGGTTGAACGTGCCGCAGATGGTTGTGAATGTCTGGAAATGTTGACTAAGGCCGACCCGGGCTATTACGACTTTATTTTGATGGACATCCAAATGCCTAAAATGGATGGCTATGAAACTACCCGTCAAATTCGTAAGCTTCCTGATTCCCGTAAGAACATTCCCATTATTGCGACAACGGCCAATGCCTTTGAGGAAGACCGCCGTGCCGCTCTAGAAGCCGGAATGAACGACCATGTGACAAAACCCATTGACATGATCGTCCTTACGAAAACCATAAGCCGCATACTGAACGGACGAAAGTAAATTTCGACTATAAAATAAGAACCCCGCCAGAATGAACTAAACTGACGGGGTTTTATTGTTATGGGTTGAAATTGCGACTATTCATTAAAATTAATTGTTTTTTAATAATCAATAACTTTAGTTATTGATTTGATACATATTTTGTATTTGATGGACTTACCGTATTCTGGTTGATTCCGAGATCCTTGGCGATTTTTGCGGCCGACTTGTCGCCTTTCAGGACCAGTTTTACAGTTTGAAGCCGCATTTCTTCGTTATAGCGGGCATTTGACATTGTTATTTTCCTTTTATTTTTGGCAATTTAACAATGAGTATGGTCATGCGACACCCCTCTTATCAAACTCCACAACGGTCCAAATTTCGTGGTTTCAATAATCTACCATTTTAATTTTTTATCAAAACAGCTTGTTTTTACAGCAAAACATCGTTATCTTTTTGTGGATTTCATATATTTTATGGGAAACTATCCAAGGAGGTTATTATGACAACGCTACAAATGGATGCCATTAAGCGAATTGAGACTTTGTCTGATGACAAGGTTTTTTATGTCATTCAAATCCTTGACGGTTTGGAAGGTCTCCTAAGGGATGCCAAAGAAAAGCAAACTGCACGAGATCAGGCCTTTGACACCCTTGAGAAGATTATCAAGGCAGCTCCTGAACTGGACTACGAAAAGGAACTTGCATCTTGGCGTGATGAAAGGTTTGTCGGATGAGGGCTCTTATTGACACCAACGTCCTAATGGATTACGTTGTAAAACGTGAACCATATTTCGCATTTGCAAGGTCTATTGTTGATGCAAGAAGGCAGAATGTCTTCGATGGCTGTGTTGCAGCCCATTCTTTCACAAACATGTTCTACATTCTCCGCAAGGTTTACGATGACGCCACAAGAAGGACTGTTCTCTTAAATCTTACAGAGCTTTTCGATGTCGGAGATGTAAATAAGAATGTTATCGTGAGAGCTTTGGAGTATCAAAATTTTCCAGACTTTGAAGATTGTGTTCAAAGCGAGGTTGCTGAAAAATATCGAGCAGACTACATTGTTACAAGAAACCCGAAGGATTTTGAAAATTCCAGGATTTCTTGCATTTCTCCTGAAGATTTCATTAAACTGTTGAAATAGAAAAATCCAGACATCGTCTGGATTTTTGCGTTAGGTGCCGCTGCCCGTAAGGGTTAGGACGCGAAGCGGCTGAACGAAAAAAATCGAGCCGAGTGCCGCGGCGAACAAACTTGTTTGTTTCGACATGGCCGAGGCGAAGCTTTTTCTGTAAAAAAAGACCGAACTGGATTTTTCCAGCTCGGTCTTTTTATAGCGCAAGGCACCGGCCCGGCCCACTTCGGCAAGCTCAGTGACTTTGGCCGGGCAACGCCCAGAAGAAGTTAATTAAACCTCTTCAATAGAAGCGTGATATTCCTGCAAGCTCTTCACTTCGCCCTTGCCAGCCTTGGCGGCGGCAATGCCCTTGACGGTGTCGAGAGCGGCGGCGAGAGTGGTGATGTAAGGAGTCTTGTACTTGATGGCAGCCTTACGGATGGCGCATGGGCATAGCCCAAATGCTTGGCTCAGCCATGCCAGAAAACTAGTTTTCTGTCGCGGCATTCGCCTTGTGCATTTGTCATCGGCAACAGCGTCGCGGCGAGCCCACGGGGTGTTGATGATGAGGTTCACCTGCTTGTTCAGGATAACATCCAGAACGTTCGGGCGGCCTTCGGCGATCTTGTTCACCACTTCGCACTTGACGCCCGCCTTTTCGTAGAACTTGGCGGTGCCTTCGGTAGCGTAGATCTTGAAGCCAAGATCCTGGAAAACACCGTAAGCCGAGTGCAGCGGCCACGCTTGCGTGGACATTGCCGAGGCGAAGGTGTTTCTGGAAGCGCTGACCCACTTCGATGGCCTGGTCGCAGAGGTTGGTCTTGTCAGACAAACTAATCAGCACTGCGCCGGAAGACGGGAGGATAGAACCTGCGGCTTCCTGGCTCTTGTAGTAAGCCAGAGCGAAGTCTTCGGAGAGGCCCAGCACTTCACCGGTGGAACGCATTTCAGGGCCGAGAACCGGGTCAACCTTGGGGAACTTGTCGAACGGGAACACTGCTTCCTTGGCGCCGTGGTGCTTGAAAACCCTTAAGCCGAGTGTCGCGGGCAAGCTTGCTTGCACATGACCGAGGCGCATTGGGTTTCTACAACTTCTTGTCCTTCAGCTTCAAATCTTCCAGCTTTTCACCCATCATGAGGCGGGTAGCAAGGCGGGCCATCTGAGTGTTACAGACCTTGGAGACCAGAGGCACGGTACGGGATGCACGGGGGGGTGGCTTCGAGAACGAAAACCTTGCCGTCTTCGATGGCGTACTGCATATTCATGAGACCGCAAAACGTCTCAAGGTGAGTGTCGCGACCAAGCTTGCTTGGGCATGATCGAACCGAAGGCGTTTCTGGAAACGTGGAGGAATTCAGTTTTGCGAGATTATACGTTCTCTTTTGGGCGTTCCCCGCGCTCCGCACGGGTCGGGCTATACTCGCTTCGCTCACCGAGCCTAAAGTCTCGGCCCATACGGGTCACTATCCCTAACGCGAAAATATTGTAATACTCTGTTTCTCCATAAAACAACTTTTATTTAATATGTAGCGCAATTAACATACAAGAAAGACCTCGACAAGTCTTGTCGAGGTCTTTTTCCGTTGTGTTTTTAATTATTCTACATAGATATAAAGGAAATCAGGAATAAATGCTTGATGATAATAATAGGCATTTTGATTCCATGGAGTAAGAAGGACGTCCATTCCCATTTCATCCGCAATAGATTCACACTGCTTTGAATACTTCTCATAAACCGGAATCTTGTCTTTCTTCACTTTTTTGTACGAAACAATTTTTCTTGGGGGATTGAATGTACAGCCCTTAATTTTCACTTGCGTAATCTTTGAATTTGCACTGCCGTCTAAGATCGGTTTATTAGCATCAACAAAAATTTCAACATTTCCTATATCCGAATCCCAGTATTTGATTTTTCCGTTTATTTCGCCCAGATTATTCAAGGGAATTGAAACATTTTGATTCCCTGTGTAGAAATAGACTTCTTTGACTTGATTCTTCGTTACTTTCGCCTTAAACGCAAGATCTTCATCTGAGGCCAATATTTTATCAGGGAACAAATATTTGATCTTCTTCTTGTTTGAATTCAGAATGTAGAACATATTTCGTATTTGGACATTATCCAGTTCATTCTCATTATCTTCAAGCAAGAATTTTATTGAATATCCTTTTTCATCAAACATAACATCCACTGCATAATCTAAATGGATTACACCCTTATGAAGGCCATTGGTTATGACATCCTCATAAACTTTTCCTAATTCGAGACCAAACCCTTTTGCGATTCCGTTCTTTATTTTTCGATCAACGATATTCGCATCAAGTTTTACAACAGCAAATACATCTTCTGCATCTTGGTCATCTCCGTAAACACGAACAGTTTCTCCAGTATATTGCAATAACGGATAATAGCAGGTCAAAGCACCGTTCTTTTCTGGCAATTTAGACAAATCATCCTTTTCAACATCATATGCGCCTTTTTTGGTTCGGAAAGAACAACCAGACTCTATATACTCATTTCGTTTTACATTTATTTTCCATTTTTCCATCAGAGTCTGTAACGTATCTCTTAGCCCGGAGAACACATCCTTCTGCTTATTCAATGTCTCATTATATTTCTCATCATAATCATCTTGATATTTATCTATAAGACCAATTATCTTATTTAGGGACTCACCATCTTCATACATTTCATTTACTTGTTTAACCAGCTTAGGAATAGGAACCCGATTTGCCTTCAGCAAATCTTCCGCTTCTGTTTTGTATTTTCCTTCTGGATAATTAATCAAGTAAGACTTCACCTGATTATGGTTTCGAGCAGAAACCCAGTAATAGTCCTCTAGCGAAGCTGATATTGTAGAAGCAATTTTTTCCGTCACATCAAGAACGCTACAATTCTTCTTAAAGTAATCTGAGCCACTCCTTAGCCTTGATTCAAATGTGTTAATCCATGCTTCATAAGGCACCATATTTCGTTCTTGCCTCCTGCACAATGAATCACCTTCATATTCCTTTAAAAGACAATAGCAATCCGCAGACATTTGCTGGTGTATTTGAAGTTCTCTATCAATAAGAGGCATCCACTTGGGAGATAAGCTTTTCATTTCATCCTTCAATTTAACCAAATACGAAACATAATCATCATATTTCAAATCATTCACAGAATCTTCATTGGAAATGAAATGTTTTTTAGGAACAACATTTAAATAAAATTCCGTAGATTTAGACTTATTTTTCTTCAGCCAATTAGACTGTTCCTTTTCAATTCGATTATACTCTTTATCAATGTTCTTTCCTAGCGACTCAAAATAAGGTTGCTTGTTTGACAAAATAAATGACCAAAAGAAATCTTCTTTCGTCCATTCCTCTTTAGAAAATAATTTTGATCGGCCTGGACTAAAGCCAAGAAGAGTATCTGCAAACTGAGATGGAGTAATTCCACCCATTTTAATCTTACTATCGACACGATTAAAGTTGCGGGCATCGCAAAAGAAAATAAAATCTCTATACTTACTCCAAAATGAAAACTTGGCCAACGGCTTATTTAACGCACCTTTTACATATTCCAAATCATCATTTTGAAAAACAGAATCAATGCTAGATGTCAGAGTCTCGCAAAAATTATTTTTATAATCTTTCAGACTATAATGTTTGCGTTCGTCAGCAGGGATAAATTTATGGTACCATTCTTCAAGATGCTCTTGATTTGTTTTATCGTACCCCCAAAAACAGGCATAACCTTTCTCAAAACCATTATTTTTTGAGCATCGTTTTTCGCAATCGCTCCAACTACCAGCAGCAATAGTGATACTACTGTCAGAAGTCAGTTCAAAACATTCTTCTTTTGCCGCCCAAATGATGGACGATGTAATTAATAAAACGGATAATAAATAACGCATATAAACTCCCTTACACTCTGTTTTTTATCAATTTCAAAGCCAATTCACTAATATTGCCGTCCACATCAAGAAATTCATCCCAGGTCAGAAAATCAAAGACATCTGCAAAAACTTTTTTGAATCCATCATCTATACAAAACGGGCCTTCTGCTTTGAGGCAACACAAGGAACCGTCTTCGTAAACTTGATTAATTCGTCCCCAAGAAATCTCAATGTTGCCTGCATCTTCAAAATATTGATGTTCCGTATGCGGGGCAATGAGACCGTCCTTTTTTGTATGAACAATCAAGACCAACGTTTCCTGGCATCCCCTGCCCACTGAGAAAAATTTTATCAAATCTTTTTCAACTTTTAATTTTGTCAAGTCTGTATTCCGTTGCCACGTGGTCAATATTCCAATAGGCTGTCTATTAGAGGAATTCAGATAGTCTTTAAATGTCATTTCGCTCTCCTTCATTTTTATTTGCAAATCTTCTTTTTTAAGGTTTTCCATTTTGGGTATTGCCCCGTTCCTTCAAGATACTTATCAATTGCCCTAATTACTCGCTCTGGTTTTATCTTGATTTCCCGAACAGAGTTTACTCCCCATACACAATCATTGTGTTCTTTGCGTGGGAAAATTTTTTCTGACGCATTGGGAATGGGACGACTGAGCAACAAGGAATTTTCACTAGGGCAAGTATAATGGTATGTCAGGTTATGCACACCTTTTTTGCCAAAATCTTTCAAGCTGTTCTTGTCAAGATACTCTTGCAAATCTGGAGGAACATCATTTCGTTCAAGCCAAAAACAATTATCACTATCCACACCCCAAGTCATGCAACATCCAACCTGGATCCCGATAATAGTGTCGTATAAGCCCAAATTCTCAGCTTCAGCCTTTGATATTCTAGACTTATTCGTTACGAAAACGAAGCATACTTCATCATCGTCATCAATCCAATCGCTATCGCCCCCAGGTTTGGGTGGAAGGTAGCCTTGTATTTGACCTTCAAAATTTTTGAAATTTACGCATTCATGGAAACCATTCTGAAGACCGACTCTATTTTTTATTTCCGGACGCCAAACGTGGTCGTATTCTTCCCATAAAGGATACTCTTGATAGCGATTCGTTTGATTCGGTCGCAAATCCGCTTGGATGCGAACCGCATACATCTTCATTGTCGGTTTATTTTCCACAGCCACAAAAACCTCCATTGTATACACCTATGGAGTCCGCCCTCGTTCAACAAAGAACCGCATCATTTTTTTAGAAAAAAAAAGGACGCGGATCGCTGCATTTACCCAATCGGGGCTCTAGACTGCCTCTAAACGATAAACGCAAACGACCCACGCCCCGAAAGGGCTGTTGCCCATGGCCATACGACCAAAGACCAGCTTGAAAAAAGCCGGCACGACAAACTGAAACATACCGTCAAAACGGCATGCCTGCGTGAGCGCTCGCCTTGTCCTCGTTTAGATGAAATTGTCTAGATTTCGATTGGAGAACAAGAGCAAAAACTCTATTTTTAACAAAAATAACTAAAAATTAAGGAATTAGTTTGACAAATCAGGAATTATTTCAACAAACTCCTAACCCATTCTGGAACATCGTTTGAAACGGCAATTGTTTTACCAGACTTTATTAATGCAACTCGTCTGAATCTTTTGGAATTGTCATAAAGTTCAACTTTATTGCATAGTGGGAGAACTTCTTTTAGCTTTTCAAGAGATTCTTTATAGCGCCGTTCTATGTCCGCTTCGGGGATTCCATGCCCACCTGCGGCAACTCGCAGAAGAACGCGTTGCTTTGCAATTTCTACAGAATCCACATACACGAAATAAAGTTCAATTGTATAACCAAGGCTTTGTGCCTTTTTGATGTTTTGAATGGCACTTTTACCACAAAGAGTAGTTTCTTGGTTGAAAGAAGTCAAAGAAGCAAAATAGGTCTTGATTTTCTGAATTGCAATCTTGCCAGCCGTTACGACATCAGCGGCATTTCTCCAATCTCCATTGTTTTGGCGAACAATTTCGTCAACATTTACTCTAGGAATGTCGAAAATATCCCTATTTGTTTGGTATAGGGTTGATTTCCCAGAACCGTTGGGACCTGCGAAAACAATGTATTTAGGCAATTAAAACCTCTTTGCGGCGATGACTTCTTCTTGCTTCTGCTGCAAAATTAAATCGCTTACCAACGCAAAGAAACGGGCTTCTTCTTCAGAACGAGCCTTTTCAAGAATGTCAGAAGTTTCGTCAAAATTAATCTTCTTGCATTCGTCGTACAGTTCTTGCAATTTTTCAATTTGACACATTTTAAAACTCCTTTGACAACAATATAGATATTTCTATCGCAAAAACAAATAGATGCAAAAGAGCCCCGCCTCCAATGAGACGGGGTTCTTTAAGTTTAGGCTAGATTCCCGTTTTCGCGGGCATGGATCCTTCGTGCTTACGCACTCAGGATGACGTTTACATTACACTTCTTCAATGCTTGCGTGATATTCCTGCAAGCTCTTCACTTCGCCCTTGCCAGCCTTGGCGGCGGCGATGCCCTTGACGGTGTCGAGAGCGGCGGCCAGGGTGGTGATGTAAGGAGTCTTGTACTTGATGGCAGCCTTACGGATGGCGGATTCATCGGCAACAGCGTCGCGGCGAGCCCACGGGGTGTTAACGATGAGGTTCACCTGCTTGTTCAGGATGACATCCAGAACGTTCGGGCGGCCTTCGGCGATCTTGTTCACCACTTCGCACTTGACGCCAGCCTTTTCGTAGAACTTGGCGGTACCTTCAGTTGCGTAGATCTTGAAGCCCAGTTCCTGGAAACGCTGACCCACTTCGATGGCCTGGTCGCAGAGGTTGGTCTTGTCAGACAAACTAATCAGCACGGCACCGGAAGACGGGAGGATAGAACCTGCTGCTTCCTGGCTCTTGTAGTAAGCCAGGGCGAAGTCTTCGGAGAGGCCGAGCACTTCACCGGTGGAACGCATTTCAGGGCCGAGAACCGGGTCAACCTTGGGGAACTTGTCAAACGGGAACACAGCTTCCTTGGCGCCGTGGTGCTTGAACTTCTTGTCCTTCAGCTTCAAATCTTCCAGCTTTTCACCCATCATGAGGCGGGTAGCAAGGCGGGCCATCTGAGTGTTACAGACCTTGGAAACCAGAGGCACGGTACGGGATGCGCGGGGATTGGCTTCGAGAACGAAAACCTTGCCGTCTTCGATTGCATACTGCATGTTCATAAGGCCGCAAACGTGGAGGGATTCTGCAATCTTACGAGTGTAATCCTTGATGGTCTTCAAGTTTGCTTCGGTAATGGTTACCGGCGGAATAATGCAGGCGGAGTCACCGGAGTGAACACCTGCAAGTTCCACGTGTTCCATCACGGACGGAATGTAAACGTGTTCGCCGTCAGAGAGGGCGTCGGCTTCGCATTCCAGAGCGTTGTGGAG
>NZ_FRAX01000017.1 GCF_900142465.1 Fibrobacter sp. UWH6 | reverse complement strand
GCATGTATAAGACACGCCACCAGCGTTCGTTCTGAGCCAGGATCAAACTCTTCATTAATTTTTTAAAGTCTTGGTCCCGTAATCACGTTCGTATTCGACTAATTCCAAGAAATTTCTTGGGCCGTCACTAAGCACATCTCCGATTCCTTCAATCTTCTCGAGAGCCTCTCGGGTTCTCGCTTCCGTCCGTTTCAGCGTTTCGGCTGTCTCGTTCGGAGGTGAGGCCAATTATAGAATTTTCTGGATGAATGTCAAGGGGAAAATCTAAAAAAAATCACATTTTTTTGCATTTTTCGCATAAGCACTAGATTTTCCCCATTAAATCAACATTCTGCCAACAGAAATCTTTTGACAGCCTACGCAGCGGCACCATAATCCGGGCCAAACTTAGGCGCAATCAAAGCCCTTAACCTATCCATGTAGACGTAGGCCATGGCCCGGGTAACCTGCATACGCTCGGCAATCTGTTCCATTGCCTTCTTTTCGCAGCAGCATTCAAGGTAAAGATTCATGAATTCCAGCAGACGGACATCGCCGCTCTTGATGACTTCCTGGCGAATCTTTTCGACCAGGTCCATGATTTCGCAGAATTCTACCGGATGAGCTTCTGCATCGCACATGGAGTCGGACTTACTGGCGTAGTAATCATCTACGAAGGAATCGTAGTCAGACTGCAACAGAACACAGTAATCGCCATTGCCGTCCACACCATCGTTCAGACGCTGTCCGACCATGACAAGGCGATCGTTCTGGCGGTCGCGAGTCCAGTCCATGGCTCGATGACGCAAGTCGTTTACGGCATAGGCGCCAAAGGGTACTCCCTGAGTAGCATCGAAACGGCGTACAGCATCCCTGAATGCAGTGTAGATGTCGCTGGATGCATCTTCAAAAGAGCGGCCATTGTAGTTAAAGTCGTAACCGAACTTTGCCGGATACAGACCATCCTGGCTGTAACGGTGAACCGTTTCCAGCGTATCCTTCATGGAGCAGAAAAGACTGCTGCATGCGCCATCGTTACCGGACTGAGCCTGTTCAAGCCAGTCCTGCTGCTTTGCGGTCCAAGTGTAGACCTGATTGTTTTTCATGTTGACTCCCTTCCTAGAAACATTATTTGCCATGCCGATTCCCTCTTATTTGGTTGTAGCGAAAACCATTGCAAAAGACCATTGCGAACGCAATCGCAAAAGCCGAGATTTAACGCATACGCTGCGCCGCACCCTGCCGGGCACCCCTCTAAAAAAATGTCTTGCTTGTTATGTGGTTCTATCTCTCATCACGTTAAAATATAGCAAAAGACGGCTGTCATAATATGACATTTTTCCATTCCCCTGAAATTTTTATTTAACATGTTGGATGCTCCCAATTTAGTCGTGCAGGCATTATATCGTCAGCTGAAAAAAAATTGTCAAACATTTTTTCAAAAAAAATTTGACGTTTTTTTTGACTCAATTCATCCCTTAAAAAAACGCCGATGAGACTTGCCTGTGAAACAGGAAAGTCAACCGAGGCGAGCGAAACGCAAACATTTATGTTTGCACTTCCGAGCCGACGAGACTTGCCTGTGAAACAGGAAAGTCCCCCGCATCAGCGAAGGACTTCTTGTGCTTAAAGTTTCGATTGTAGAGTTTCTTGTTCTTGATGACTCTGGTGCGGAGCGTCGCCCCGTTGCAGGAGCCATCGATTCGAAGGGATCGCATCGCCGCGGATTCCATTGCGGACTCGGAGGCGGATCCCCTGGCGTTGCCGACGATCGTCAGCTTTTCTTTCTTTGCCATAATGATCTCCTTGGTCTACAATCTAGAATTTCGAAAGGCAAAAATCAAGTGCAGCCGGGGAGCTACATTACTGGCCATCTTCGCAAGTAGAGACAACCGCCATGTAAGACATCTCGATGCTTGCTTCTTTAGTCATATTGTAGAAAGAGTAGGACTTTTCATCGCGCTTGACATTGCAGCCAGAATCCGTGGTGGTCAGCACCAGTTTTTCACCTTCGACGGTATATACATACTGCATATCATCGCCAAAGGAATCCTTACGAATAAACTTCCATGTACCGAAATCATCCTTGGAAATGGATTCGCAAGCATTTACAGATTTTTCTACGGTAAAGCAGTTGCCACCGGCAGATGTACCGGAAGAGGAATCGTCACCGCAGGCGACAAACATCGAAGAAGCCAGAAGAATTCCGAGTAAAACAACTTTTTTCATTTTTTTCGCCTATTGAAATTTTAGAACTTAAAGTTAAAAAACTATATTCAACTGTATGAAATTCGCCCTTGGACATTTCGTACTTTTAACCATTTTCGTCAACGCATTTTTCGGTTGCAGCACCCCTACCGTCAGCAGCTCCGACGACGATGAAGATTACAGTTCATCAGAAATCCGATTCAGTTCATCACGCGCCTTTTCCAGTTCTTCGGAAGACGTTTCAAGTTCCGCAGAGGCCGCGTCAAGTTCGTCACCGACTCAGTCAAGTTCGTCGCAGTTTTCATCAGGCAACTCAGAAAAAAAGCTCACCATTTACGAGGCCGTCAAGGAGTCCGGCGTTTACACCAGCAGGGATTCCGTGGGGGCCTACATCTGCAAGTTCGACAAGCTGCCTAAAAATTATGTGTGCAAGAACGAGGGGCAAAAACTTTACGAAAGTTCCACAGGAAACACTTTCAGCAAATGGAATTTCAACCCCTGGAAAACCCTGGGTGTCATGATCGGCGGCGACAGTTTCGGCAACAAGGAAAAATTGCTACCCGACGGAACCTACCGCGAAGCCGACGTGGATTACGGCAATGTCCAGAGCCGCGGCACAAAACGACTTGTCTATCAAACCGGTTGCATCATCTATTACACGGCCGACCACTACGAAAGTTACAAGCTCCTGGAATTCAGATAATCCGCTGTAATATGTTGTATGCTATGTAAGGAAATAGGGTCGAACTCAACAGGACTATACCTAAAACTAGCTTCCAGGCGTTCGGTCTATAAATCAAGTATAACAACAATATTAGCGGTACAAAATTCCCCAACCCAAAAGCATCGTCGGTTTTATTAGCAATTTTAGCGACGATGCCTGAACGCATGCACCTGTGCAGGAATTTTTCCACGGGCCCCTCATCCAATATGGGAATTTCAAACACTTTTTTATATTTTGAATCGATGTTTTCCATAGGTCAGATTTCAGTTCGAATTTTTGCAGGTGCCGCCTTCAAGGTACTGGGTTTTGCGGGCTGGAAAAAGCAGACTATAAAAAGGAACTTGGAATACGTTTCACAGGGAACGTGGATGTCCGGCGAAAAGCTGGAAGCGGAAAATCTCTACAAGAAAATGCTGCGGAACTTGACCTGGCACGTAGGGGAGTTGCTGTTCTGTTTTGACGTCTACAAGAAACTGCCCGAGGACTGCGGGGCGTATCCGTTTTCTGCAGGCGGAAAAATTTTCGAGCTGGCAGAAGGGGCGGCGGGCACTATCGAAAAGATGCGGCGGGGCGGAATTTTTCTGACGGCACACTACGGAAACTACGAAGCTAGCGGGGCATGGCTCTGTGCGCTGGGCGTTCCGCTGAAGGCCAGCTTTATTCCGCTGAAACCGAAATGGCTGAACCGTTTCGTGTACGAAAAAGTGCGGTGCGTCCGCGGGCGGCCCTATTCCATCGACGCCAAAAATCCGCGGGAATTTTTAGACCAGCTGGACGGAAAGGCGCCAGACTGCGGCGGGAAAAAACAACTGTTCTGTCTGCTGGCGGATCAGGATAGCCGAATCGGCAGCGCCATGGACGGAACCTTCTTGGGGCGGCCCGCCAAAATAAATCCGCTTCCTGATTTTCTGCTGAGGCACCGCCCGAACACTCCCGTATTTTTCTGCTGGATCCAGGAGCAAGGAAACAGAAAAATTCTGCATGCGGTGGAAGCACAAGAACCGAATGAGACGCAGAGGGACATGCTGAAACAAGTTCAGCATGACGTGAATCAGCACAACATGGACCAACGCGGCTTGGACCAACGCGGCTTGGACCAACACGGCTCAAAACAGCGTGATGAAAAAATTTCCATCGTAGACGGAGCGTACCGCGCCTGGCTCGAAGAACGGATCCGTGAAAATCCCGCCCTGTGGTATGGCTGGACCCACCGGCGTTTCCGCAGTACCCGTCCCGAAATTTACCGCTGAACTTTTTTGCGGAAAAAAGACGTTCTCCTTTAAATTATTTTCTTTTTCAAAAACCTGTTTGATCGTCATATAAGAAATCCCCGGAGCTTTGTTAAGTTCCGGGGATTTTTCAGTCACCAATTTTTTTATTACTTGAATTCGTAAATCTTGGAAGCGTAAGCCGTTTCACCGCTGCGCATCAACACGGCCACCTTGACAATCTTGGACTTGCCGCGGGGAATTCTCATCTTGACCTTGTAGCCAATGCCCACGGTAGAAGCCACCTGCTCGGCCTCGAAATTTTCGCCGTCTACAGAGACGATAACTTCTTCCACCTGGGCGACGTCGTTACCGGCCACATCCAGCAAGTCGAATTCCAGTTCCGGATAGATGGCTGCGCCCTGGGAAACCTTGCGCTTGACAATTTCGCGATTGCCGCCGCGGATGTCGATCTGCACGTTGGTCACCGGGTAGCACTTCAGCATCTGCTCCACAGTCCCGGCAGCCGTCGTGGCGGAATCCACATTTTCGGCAACCACCTTGTACACATGATCACCCGGCACAAGAGTGAAGGTGCTGGAACCGTCCTTTTCCATGTTGGTCTTCTGAATGAGGCTGTCACCCAGGAAGACAGAAACGGAACCGGAGTTGTCATTAAATCCGCTAGTGGCAAAAACGGCAAAGCACTTGCCTTCGTCGGATTCCAGAAGTCGAACGGTGCGGTCCACGCGATAGGTGAACGCAATTCGACCGCATTCAAAATCGGCACCGTCCACACTGCAGTTCAGCAGGTACTTCTTATCGCCGAAGGAACCTCTAATCCAGCTGGGGGTGAAATGCAACTTGTGACCCTTGGACTCAAAACTTTCGGAACCGAGAGACACTCGGACGCCGGCAGTACAGGTGACGCCGATATCGATACTGTCTGCGCTGACAAGAGCGGGCAGCGAATCGATGATACAATTATACTTGGATTTCAGATCCTCGTTACGGACTTCGATCTTCTGGTCCAGCTCCTGGGCCTGGGCCTGAATGGCTTCGTCAGACTTCGTGGTGTCATCAAGGACTTCGCCCAGCTTTTTCACAAATTCGGGATCGCTTGCATTTTTTGCTTCTACCACGACAGCAGGCTTATCCTTACGGAAGGCCACAAACTGATTTGCCTTGACAGGAATTTCCTGGCCATTATTTTCCATGACCATTTCGCCGGAGTTCAAGGCGCCGTAGGGCTGACCTGCTTCGGTCATGCCGAGGGTACCGTCAGTACCGCGGATCGATGCGGTTGCCGTTCCGGTCCTAAACTTGAAGACACTGTTGCCTTTCTGCTTCTGGGCATCGAAGCGGATCATACCCTTCTTGATGCTGATGTCAGAAACTCGTGAATCCTTGTCGAACAGAAGTTCGTTGAATTCCACCAGCGCATTTTCGCCGATAGCGATCATACTTCCATCTAAAAGGGAAATCTGCGCCCCGGACTCGGTGTAGGTCCGGATCATGTAACCGTCCAGAACCTTGGCACCCACTCGGAGGGCGGCCCAGTTGTTCTTACCCTGCTTCTGGTAAGACACATCGCCAAGAACAGAACGGACCTTGCCACCCTGGGTAGCAGCCATGGCCACCATGGCGCAGGTCAATGCGAAAACTGCAGAAAACTTTAAACTCTTCATTCCAAGCCTCTTTTTAGAAACTTCATCAAACATATAATATATATGTGGAATTAGCAAATGTATAAAATCACACTTTTGTTTTTTCGTCAGCGGATTCCGACTCCAGCTTGCGTTGCCAGAGCACCTGGTCCACCTTGGCCATCAATTTTTCTTCTTGATAAATGTCAAACAGGGCCTGCTCCTCTTTAATGAAGGCAGCAAAAGATTTCATATAGCAAAGCAGCGACGCCACCGAGAAGGCCACCGCCAAAAATCCCGAGATGCTGGTATCGCGAATGAAACCGATAGCGGCAGCCAATATAGCCATGATGGCAAACCCATTGACCATGTTCCCGTCCACCGATTGGACCTTGGATAAAATTTCAGCAATCTTCTTTGACTGGGAATCTCGGCGAGCCGCCAATGCGGATTCCGTCTGCCTCACCAGATTCTTGAAAACAAGATAGTGAATCAAGTAACCTAAACCGGGGATGGCACTACAGATGACCGCCAGCCAGGGACTAAAGCTTGTGGAGGTCACCTTGCGCAAGTTCTTTGTAGCCCTGAAAATCCACATCAGCCAAAAAAGCTGATAAAGGCACCAGGACAGGGGAACACCAAAGCCAGCAAAAAACATCACCACTATGAAATTGAAAAAATCAATGACCGCCCCCACGTCCACATCCGGATTTTCCTGCGTGAACCGCACCGGCAAAGATCCATTCTTGGCAATCAGGAACAAAAGCAGCCAAGACAGGAAGGTCAGCGCAAAAGTAAATCTCATCCAAAAGAGGGCGCGCTTTCCACGAGACTCATTGTTTTCCATAAAATTCCTTTGGCTTACCTTTCCCCAAAAAATACAATTTTTGAGGGTTCTATTTTTTACGCAATCCGAAGCGCATACTTTTAAACAAGAAGTTTTACTATACTGTTGATAAATAGAGGATAAATGTTTAAATAATGTGAATAGAAAGTTCATCCCGTTTTTAGGATATTTCCAAATCCAACAAGATATTCACAAAAATATCGTCATTGTACCTGTTGATAAATCGAAGCTTTTTATCCGTTTGTAAAATGAAAAAAACGTAACTTATTGCCAAATAACGATGTTTCACGTGAAACAGGTGTGAATAGATTAAAAATTGTCCAACGCAACTTTCAACATAAATTTTTTAAATGTTGACAGTTTTATCCACAATTTACCCATAACAGGACTTATTCATCGCAGGGTGTTAATTAATTGTTTACATTCTATCAACAGGATAAAACGAAAAAGGCCGGCTTTCGCCGACCGATTTTCACAATTTAAGCAGCCTAAAAGGCAATCAAACTAGAACTTTACCACCTTGGGAGCCGCAGTGAAACTGCAGAACACAGCCTCGGCGTCCTTGAAGTAAAGCACCTGAGTGTTGGGATCTTCGGCCTTGTACATGGCCTTCAGTTCTGGATAGGCGTCCAGCATATGGACCTTGGGTTCCAGGCGATCGTCTTCTACCAGGGTACCGCTAAGACGGAGCCACTGGTTTCCAGCCTTGTTCATGGCACAGAGCTGAACCTTGGGGTTGGCGGCAATCTGCTTGGAAACATTCTTGGACTTGCCAGTCTGAATGTACAGCTTACCTTCAAAAATTTCGGCGGTACCGAAGGGACGAACCTTGGGCTGATCGCCATCTACAGTTGCCAGGAAATAGGCGCCACATTCCTTGAGAAACTTTACTACTTCTTCCATAACGATTAGGTCGGCCATTGCATGGCCTTAAGGTGTGAGGTTGTTGGGACGCATCCGAAGGATGCGTTGAGGTTTAAAATACTTGGCGTTCTGCCCCCTAGTGTCATGCTGAGCATAACATAGTGGAGCGAAGCATCCAGTCTTTTTGTATTTACTACACTAATATATATATGTTGTGGAATTTCCGCCATTAAATTTGAAAAACAACATTATTTTTCTAGGTACAATTACCACAAAAACTCCTCTTACTATATTATATAGTATTGAAAGCGCAAGGCGCCATTATATAGCTCAAAGGGAGCGCAAGCGACCGACCTCATACCTCAAAGCGGCAAAGCCGCGACCTCGCACCTAATATGCAAATCCGCAAAGCTACTCCAGATGATTTTCCCCAGATGCTGCCCATTTTCCGCGAAGTGATTCAGGGCGGCGACACCTACGATTTCGAGGAAACCGCCAGCGACCAGGACGCATACGACTACTGGTTCGGCAAGGGCGTAAACAGCTGGGTCATGGAAGAATCCGCTTCGGACGCAGGCAAGGATAGTGCAGGCACCAAGATCCTCGGCTACTACAAGATTATCCAGAACCACCGTGGCCGAGGCAGCCATGTGGCCAACGCTTCCTTCATGGTTTCCAGCGCCGCCCGCGGAAAAGGCATCGGTCGCAAGATGGGGGAGGACTGTATCCGAATGGCTCGCGAAATGGGATTCAAGGCAATCCAGTTCAACTTCGTCATCAGCACCAACGAACCGGCCATGCACCTGTGGAAGAGCCTGGGCTTCAAGGAACTTTGCCGACTGCCCGGAGCCTTCAACCACAAGAAGCTGGGTTTCGTGGATGCAGTAATCTTCTTTATGGAACTGTAGAATATCCACAATATAACGGGGATTATATGAGGAAAACCATCCTATTGTTAATAACTTTGGCATTTTTCACCCAAGCACAAGCCTTAAACTGCGTAGAAGCCATGTTTAAAGCCATTCAGACTGATATGTACATTCCCGGAGAATACGTTCTGGATAGTTTATACAGATCTTACTCGGATAAACAGGCTCCCTGGTCAAAAAAGATGTACTATACAGACGATCTTCCGGACAGCACCATCATCTACAGTGGTTCCGAATACAGAAAGGTAATCCACAACTATACCCAGGAAAAATCCAAAGACGGAGAAATATCCGTTATCACCATTAGGAAAGATGGCAAACTTTACAAGACAGTAAAATTCTATTCCACTGCTGATTCCATAAGTTACGATATCACCACCGAGTACGAAGACGGTCCCGAAAAGGAAGTTGGCTACCTTTCACTCCGTAATGATACCTTATTTTTTAAAGAAGATTTCTACTACCTGGATTCTACAAGCAAGAACGTGTGTTACCTGGGAACGCCAGAAAGAGAAAACTTTGTAAAACTGACTCTTGATGTTAGTGACAATACAATCCACCTGCTTCAAGAAAGCACCTACAGCAACACTGACATGTTTTTGATCAGCAAAAGTCAGGAAGGCGCGACCATTGTTATAGGCATTCGCCCCACGGTAAAGGCCAAAAAATTCCAATACTTTGACTTGAAAGGCAGACCTGCAAAAAACAGTCGCTCAATACTGGCTCCTAGAGCACTCCCATAATTTTTTCAAAAAAAAATTCACTTTTTCCTATTGACTCGTCCCTTAGGGCCGGGTCTATATTTGTATAGTCGCCTGACGAGGTGGCAGAAAAGTGATCACAAAAGAGCGGGTCGCGAACCGCAATTTTTTATGAACAAATGCAGCGCCTGGGTTGCAAGTGTTCTCCCACCGGTTACTGCTTTACCATCGAACACGACAAGGAATACAAACACGAGAACGTGGATATTGAGTACTGCGAACAGGTGGAGGAGGCTCTCCAGGATTCTGAAATCGTCCAGTTCAAGACCATGCCCGCGGTAAAACACGCCCTCTGCCTAAAGCACGTCGGACCCTACGATCGTTTTTACCAGTCCTACACCGAGATGTTCAAGTACATCGAGGAGCAGGGGTACAAGATCGTGGGCGACCTCCGCTGCGTTTATGTGGACGGTGCCTGGAACCAGGATGACCCCGAAAAGTGGCTGTCCATTATCCAGGTTCCGGTGGAACGTTAGTGTCATTCTGAGCGAAGTCGAAGAATCTAAACAAGCCCTTGGCACAAAAATGTCAAGGACTTTTTTATACTCTACGAACGTTTCACGTGAAACGTTTGCAAACCTAGGATGCGGCAGAGAATTTATTCTCTGACTAGTGTGCGTAGCACACCAACATCCGCAGGTTGAACATTCTTCGCCAACATTTTTTTTATGCATCTCCGCCTTGGGAACCATAGAACCCTTTTCTATATTAATCCTCAACATCAACTCACAGCGGCATTAATATTTGACCGCAGGACAGTTCGAAAACCATCCTGTCTATAAACAAAACTAGGTACCTCATGTATAGAATCTCGAAGCGCTTCGAAATTTCCGGAGCACATAAGCTGGCACTCTCCTACGAAAGCAAGTGTCAAAATCTTCACGGACATAACTGGATCATTACCGTTCATTGCCAGTCCAAGACTTTAAACTCTGACGGTATGGTCATCGATTTCAAGACTGCCAAGGAGACCATCTCCCGACAGCTGGACCACAAGTACATAAACGATGTGGTGGACTTCAATCCTACCGCCGAAAACATCGCCAAGTGGATCTGCGACCAGATTCCCCATTGCTATAAAGTGATCGTCCAGGAAAGCGAAGGCAACATCGCCGAATATGAAGTTGACTAAGATGTACTTCAGTGCATTGAGGTCGCTTCGCTTTGAGGTCGATGCTTCGCATCTAGAGGTATGAGGTATTGTAATTACAATTGCCTCTAGGCGCATAGCGCCGACCTCATGCCTCGAGCACCGAAGGTGCGTCCCCCATACCTGACTACTGTCAACTTCCTACTATCTACTAACTCATGAAAATCTCTGAAATATTCCTCAGCATAGAGGGTGAGGGTATCCGCACAGGCGCCCCCGCCGTCTTTATCCGTCTGTTCGGATGCAACCTCCGCTGCTCCTATTGCGACTCCATGTATGCGGTGGAAGGGGGCGACTTCCAGGAAATGACCCCAGTGGAAGTCTTGGAAAAGGTCAAGTCTTTCAACACTCAGTTCGTCACCCTGACGGGAGGGGAGCCACTTATCCACAAAGATGTGGAAGTTTTATTGAAAATGTTGGACGATTTCGGCTTCGAAATCAATATCGAGACCAACGGAACTCAGCCAAAGCCATCTGGATTCAGGAACATCTTCTGCACTATGGACTGGAAGAGTATCTGCAGCGGAATGCAGCCCCGAATGAAAATGGAGAACATGATGACCCTGGGGGAGAAGGATGTCCTGAAGTTTGTGGTGGGCACAGAGGAGGATCTTCTGGATGCCGCCCGGGTCATCGAGGCCATGGAGGGAAGATTCAGCGCTCTCGGAAAAAGGCTCCCCACATTCTATGTTTCCCCCATCTTCGGGACAATGAAGTACGAGGATATGGTGAACTGGATTTTAGGGAACGAGGTGATGCGACGGAATAACGTCCGCTTCCAGGTACAGCTCCATAAGATTATCTGGAACCCGGAAGCTAGGGGAGTTTAGCCGATTCGAAGCACCCTATTATTTATATATTGACCCTATGAAAATAGATCACGTTGCCATTTGGGTCAAAGACATCGAGAAAGTTTGCGCCTTCTATGAAAAGTATCTGGAAGCTACGATTCATCCAGAATACCATAATCCTGCCAAGGGTTTCACCAGCAGGTTCCTTACTTTTGATGGAGGCGCCCGCATTGAGGTAATGCACCGGAACGACATCGAATCTTCAATACCCAATCCACATTTAGGATGGTGTCATGTGGCAATATCCCTAGGGTCCAAGGATATGGTAGACAAGTTGACCGCCCAGATGGAAGCCGATGGCATTACCATTATAGGGCAGCCTCGAACGACGGGGGATGGATACTACGAAAGTGTGGTTCAAGATCCCGAAGGCAATCTAGTAGAACTGACCGTATAAATAATTTTCTACTTCTCTCGCAAAGTGGATAACTCACCCCGACGTTGGCGTGCTCCGCACACAACATCCTGCATGTTGGCGCTTGCATAATCAGAATTATTACATCGGGAGCAAGCTCCCCGCCGTGGCACTCGTCATCGCAGGTTGGCATGCTTCGCATGCTACACCCTGCATGTTGGGACTAATGTCTTCGACATTAGTCCTACACCCATCGGGTGTCAAATGAAAATATGCAAGCATATTTTCGCTTTCCACCCTCGGTTGTGTTCCACGTGAAACATTTTATATATTCTTTGGTATGAAACAGTATATCGTCGATGCATTTTCCGATACCTTATTCCATGGTAACCAGGCTGCAATTTGTATTCTGGACAAATGGCCGGAAGTTTCACTAATGCATAACATTGCATTCGAAAACAATTTCTCCGAGACAGCCTTTGTGGTAAAAACCGGGAATGACGAAAGCATCCCCAAGTATCACCTTCGCTGGTTTACCCCTAGCGATGAGGTTGATCTTTGCGGCCATGCTACTCTAGCCACCGCATTCGTACTTTTCAACTTTTATGAACAGACGACTCAAAAAATCATATTCGAGACAATGAGTGGCCAGTTAACAGTCAACAAGAACGGGGATCTTTATGAAATGAATTTCCCGGTTTATGACCTGAAGCCCATCCCCGTTACAGATGAAATGGAAGCCGCCCTGGGTGCAAGGCCCTCGGAAGCCTACATGGGTCGCGACATGCTCTGCGTCTTTGACTTCGAGGACACCATCGAAAACATGAAGCCGGACTTTGACAAGGTGAAGGAATTGCCAGGTCTTCTTGTTCATGTTACCGCTAAAGGCACCAAGGAAGACTGCGTCTCCAGAAGCTTCGGTCCGAAAATTGCCATCAGCGAAGACCCGGTCTGCGGTTCCGGGCATTGCCACATCGCTCCTTATTGGAGTGGCAAGATGGGAAAACCTGAGATTATCGCAAGGCAGGCATCCCGAAGGGGAGGCACACTCTACTGTAAAATCGAGGGCGAAAGAATGACCCTGGCAGGGAAAGCTACCCTCTATTCCGTTAGCGAATTGAACTGCTAATACTAACATTTGGACAAAAAATCCCCGAGGCAATCGCCCCGGGGATTTTCCAACCATAGGAGAACCGTATGACTAGTACGGGAGGGTAACCAGCCCTCACTTGTTATATCGGCACCTCTAAAGGAATTGTCAAAAAGAAAATTCATTTTTTTGGGTACAAATCTTGCGGGGGACTTTTTCTATATTGGCACTTGCAAAAGCAGAATGACATCAACATAGGAGGTTATATGAAGAAGATTTTTCTTTTAGTCGCATCTTTTGTTTTTTCTGCACATGCCATTAACTGCATAGAAGCATTTTCAATTTCTAATTATGGTGGATCAAAAAAATTTGATAATACATATACCTTAGACAGCACTCAGTCCATAAATGGTAGCGATCTAAGTGGTTTCTACTATGCTCATACCACATTTAATCGTGATAAAAATGGCGCTATAGAAAGCGTAACAAGATGCACTGATGAATGCAATACTCTCTCATACAAAGAAGTCATCACACAAAACGATGCCGATAATTCCATCACCACAAATACGTACATAGACAACCATTTAACTGCGTCTGAGACATATTTCACTGAAAAGGATTCCACAGTAACAATCCAATACTCCAAAACGGATGATAATATGGAAGCCATGTTCACTGATTATACAGTTAACGATACCATCTATGGACTGCAATACTTTTATGATGTATATAAAGGTGAATTTGAATTAATGAACAGATATTACATAGCCTTAGATTCTATTGACAACAGCAGGTGCTACGAATACATAAAGAATGAACCAATGTCCAAATACTGGATTGAAACAACTGACAGTTCAATGACTTTTTTCTATTCGGGAATATATGACGATGAACTTGTTGGAAAGTATTATTTTTCAAAAATTGGTAGTGAAAGCACAACTGGCTTTAAACACAAGATTCATCCTACAATCGTAAATAAGAAGTTCCAGCTATTCGATCTTATGGGTCGCCCCGCCAAGCAAAAGCAACATACCATTAAGGTTGTGAAATAACTCAATTTGCAAACATCCCCAGGGCAATGCCTTGGGCTTTTTCTTATATGGAATCTTTCCCAGAATTTAAATCCACAATCCACATTAACCGCTGGATGTACTTAGGCAGGATATCGTGGATTAATGTTGAAGAATCATCGTCGGGGGTAAATGTCTCTTCCTGCTCCATCATGTCGCTCATGACAGGAGGGAGTGCGCCAAAGAGATTCTTTACTTCTTCTGCAGTGTATTGCCGATGAAGGATCGGTTCGCCAGATAGAGTCTTGACGGCGGCAAGTTCTTCTGCGGGGTAAAACTTGCAGGGTTTCCAGACTTCATTACCATGCTTGTCCCGAGATCCGGCAGCTCCGAACAGGCGGCAAATGGATGCCCGGCCACCATAAATGGTGCAATGCCCTGGAAAATTCGTCCCCGAAATATCCTCCCAAAAGAAGGGGCAATGTTGGAATGTTGCAAAAGTTTCACGTGAAACATTTATCAAAGGAAACTTCCCTTCGGCAACATTCTGGGCTACGTCAGGCTGATTGCACAACAGCCAGGCGGCCATGTAAAGAGCTTCACTTTCCAGCAAGTCAGGCTCAAAATGTTCACAGCATTTGCCACAGCCATGAGGACAGGTGAACTTGGACTTTTCAAACCATTCCCGTTGCTTTTCTTCGATCCGGGAGTAAACTGCATCCATTTCAACTAGGATGTCGTATTCTTCGGTACCCCTCAACTTTTCAAGAATAGGGGCAATTTCAGAAATCATAAATGCCTTCCTGTTGCTAAAAATCTAGCAAAGGAAGGCTCCATTGGTACGGATTTTTATAAAACTTTCTGATAAATCTTCAACATCTCTTCACCGAAGCAGCAGAAGATTACCTTCTTCACAATCTGCGTTGGGTATTCCCGAACTGTCTTCACGGCAATTTCGGTAGCAGCCTTTTTCGGGTAGCCATACACCCCGGTAGAAATGGCGGAGAACGCCACAGTCTCACAACCGTTTTCTTCAGCCAATTTCATAGAGTTTTCGTAGCAAGACCTAAGCTGTTCCGGCTCCCCGTGAAGTCCATCTTTATAGATTGGGCCGGGGGTATGGATGACGAACTTTGCCGGCAGCTTGAACCCGGGAGTGATCCGGGCTTCTCCCGTCTGGCAGCCTCCGAACTTCATGCAGGCCATCAGCAGTTCCCGACCGGCAGCCCTATGGATGGCACCGTCCACACCGCCACCTCCCAGCAGGGAACAGTTGGCGGCATTCACAATGGCATCCACTTTAAGCTTGGTGATGTCACCCTGAAGCACCTCGATTTCTACCATTTTACACCCCCTCAAAAATGAAAAATCCACGAATCATCAACATACATTTCAAAACATAAATCTTTTTTATAAAACAAGTTACGAAATCACCACAAAATTTATCAACAAAAACCCAACATAAATTAAAATAATATCCACAGATATTTTAATTAAATGAAAGGCTAAACTCGTCTTTTGTTGATTTTATTTTTTGGGATATCTAAATTATGTTCCACGTGAAACACAACCGAGGGTGGAAAGCGAAAATAAACTTGTTTATTTTCATTTGACACCCGATGGGTGTAAACTCCAAAGGAGTAAACATTTGCAAATCTAGGATGCGGCATAGAATTTATTCTTTGACATATCCTGGGTGCAGCGAATGACTCCGTAGGAGCCCAACATTCGATAGCGAGTGTCGCGACAGAATGATTGCATTCTGGCACCTATCCTCGCTTGACGGGGATGACCGAGCATGAGAATGTAGTGTGCGTAGCACACCAACGTACGAACCATTATGTATAAAAATAACGAAGAACAGAAGAATCTTCTAAATCAGTTTCTTTCCTCAAACGGGGTGGAACTGTCTGCTGCAACTTTGGAAAAGCTTTATGCTTTTGCCGACCTGGTTGTTGATACCAAGGAATACGGCAACCTGATTTCTGAAAAGGATTCCCAGAAGTTTTTATCCAGACACATCGCAGACTCCCTGGTGCCTTATATATATATAGGTAAGTTGGTGGATCCTTCGGCTGCGCCTCAGGATGACACCGCAGCTTTTCGCGCAGAGGCCCTCAGCAAGCTGAAGGGTAAGCGTTGGGCTGATATGGGTGCCGGTGCAGGATGTCCCAGTTTTCCGTTAGCCATTGTCATGCCCGAAGTCCAATTCTACGCTGTGGAACCTCGCAACAAGCGCGTACAGTTTATGAATTTCGTGAAGAAGGAATTGCACCTGGACAACATGACTGTCGTAGGCAAGCGCTTCGAAACTTCCGGCCTGGCTTATTTGGATTTTGTCAGTTGCCGCGCCCTTTCCACTTTTGAAAATGACTGGGAACGCGCCCAGCCGGGTCTAGCCCGTGGTGGCAAATTTGTGACCCTTAAGAGTTTTAATAACATCGTTCACCTGGAAAACGATCCGGCAGTACACATATATAAATATGCATTGCCCCAGGAAGAACAGGAATATGCCCTAGTTACAAGAGGTAACGAATGAGTAAAGTGATCGCTATATGCAACCAGAAGGGTGGGGTAGGCAAGACTACTACCGCCGTGAACCTGGCTGCCAGTTTTGCCGCCCTCGAAAAGAAGACTCTTCTTATTGACATGGACCCCCAGGGTAATGCATCCCAGGGTCTGGGTTTCAATGAAATGCAGGACGTGGATATCCACGAAGTTCTGAACATGGCCGAAAATCCGGATAATGTTACCTATGAAACAATCAAGGAAGCAATTCTGGATACCAACCTGGACTACCTGAAGATGATCACTTCCGGACCGGACCTGGCTGTCATGGAAATCGAACTGGTGAACGCCATGAGTCGCGAACGCCGTCTCGAACGCATCATGAAGATCCTGTCCCAGGAATTCGAATTTATCATTATCGACGCTCCCCCCAGTCTGAACTTATTAACATTGAACGTGTTGACAGCCGCTACTAGCGTGCTGATTCCCGTGCAGTGTGAATATTATGCACTGCAGGGTATGACTGAACTTTTCAAGACCATCCGCGAAGTTCAGAAAAATCTCAACAGCAACTTGAAGATCGAAGGTGCCCTGTTGACAATGTACGATTCCCGTCTGGGTCTCTGCAAGCAGGTGGCTGACGAAGTCCGCGAAAACTTGAGCGACACCGTCTTCAAGACCATGATTCCCCGCAACGTCCGTTTGAGCGAAGCTCCGTCTCACGGCAAGCCGGTTATCCTGTACGATGTGCAGAGCACCGGTTCCCAGGCATATGTAAAGCTGGCTGAAGAAATCCTGAACAAGGATAAATAGTCAGGTCAGTCAAGCTAACTATATATATAAGGAAATTATTTTTATGGGTAAGAAGTCTTTTTCTCTGGGTCGTAGTCTCGCTGATATTTTGAGGGATCATTCTGTTGAACAGCCTAGCAATCCCCAGGAAACTAATCAACAATCTGAAGCTAATGCTGTCGAAAACGCCGAAACTGTTGATAACTCCCAGAAAATTATCGAAATTGACGTAAATCTCATCGACCCCAACCCGTTCCAGCCCCGTAAGACTTTTGACGATGACGAACTGGTTGAACTTGCCGAAACCATCGAGAAGCATGGTCTGATCCAGCCTATCGCCGTTCGCAAGGTGGGCGACCGCTACCAGATCATCAGCGGTGAACGTCGTACCCGCGCAACCAAGCTGGCCGGTCTCGCTACTATCAAGGCCCAGGTCTACGAAAGTCTGGATGACAAGATCATGGGCGAATGGGCCCTCATCGAAAATATCCAGCGTGTGGACCTGAATCCTGTTGAAGTTGCACAATCTTATCAACAGTTGATCGATCTTCACAACTATACCCACGATGATTTGGCCAAGACTGTTGGTAAGTCCCGCTCTGCTATCACCAACGCACTCCGCCTGCTGAAGCTCCCGACCCAGGTTCTGGATTGGATTCAGGAAGGCAAGATTGCCTCTGGTGCAGCCCGCGCACTTTGCTCTGACAAGGTGGACAATGCCGAAGAACTGGCAAAGCGCATCATCGAGGAAGGTCTGAACGTCCGTCAGATCGAAGCCATTATCCGCGGTGACGAAGTTCAGCCAGCACAGGCTCCTGCCGAATCTTCTGAAGAAGTTCCCGAAGTTCACACTGGCGAAGAAGTTTCCGGCGAAGAACCTGTCGACGCACCGGCAGCAGAACCCAAGCCCAAGATCGAACTTTCCGCCGACCTGAAGAATTTCGAAAATCGTCTCGAAACCTACTTTGGAACCAAGGTTCAGTTGAAACCCACCAACCCCACCCAGTCCCAGGGTACCATCGTCATCAACTACTATAGCATGGACGACCTGACCCGTATCCAGGAATTGATGGACCGCTAATAGGCGATTCCGTTAGACAGAGGAAACTGTGAAAGGTAAGTATTACACCATACAGATTATCCCGGAAGATTCCAAGGAAATCAAGAAGTTCCGTGTTTCCACCAAATGGTTCACGTTCCTCAAGATTTTCCTGGTAGTCCTGATTGCCGTTACCGGCGCCTTCATCTATAAGATGGGCCATGTCACCAAGACACTCATCCGTTACGAGAAGATGCGCGTCACCAACGCCCAGCTGATCAAGCAGAATCAGAACTACGAAGAACTGTTCAACCGCATGGACTCCCTCTGGGTTCTGGAAGAAAGAATCCAGAACCTGCTAGGCACCTTCGTAGAAAATGATTCCAACAAGGTCAACAGCCTTATCGACAAGAATAAGTTCGCCCACACTCCTTCTGAGAAGATCGATGTGGACTATGAAGGCGGCTGGATTCCCATGGAAGAAAAACTGCGCCTTGAAAAAATTCCCAACGTGATTCCCGTGGTCGGCATCATCAGCAAGAAGTTCTCTGAAGAGAACGGACACATGGGAACAGACTTCTCGGCCCAGCCCGGAAATCCTGTATTTGCATCGGGCAGTGGCACCGTGGAATTTGCCGGGCAGAAAGAAGAACTTGGAAACACCGTCATCATCAACCATCAGAACGGTTACGTTTCGAGTTATTCCCATATGAAGGAAATCCGCACCCGCAAGGGTCGCAATGTCGGCAAGGGTGATATCATCGGTACCATCGGTGCAACTGGCAATGCCAGTGGACCCCACTTGCACTATACTATAACGAAGGATGGAAAGGAACTGGATCCCGAAACATTCTTCAACTATTAGTATCTTATAGAATTAGATTTATAAAAAATTTCACTAACCAAAGAGGAAACAATGGCAGTTAAGGAACAGGAAATTACCCAGATCGGTCATAGCGTAACCATCAAGGGCGACATTAGCGGCAAGAGCGACGTTCGCGTAGCCGGTACCATCAACGGTAGTGTTGCAATTGAAGGCGAACTGATTATCGAAAAGCAGGGTTTCATCGAAGGCGAAATCAAGACTACCTCTGCAGTAGTTGCAGGTTCTGTCAAGGGCAACATCGATTGCTCCGAAAAGCTCATTCTCGAAAACAGCTCCCAGTTTGTCGGTAACATCAAGACCAAGCTCCTGATCATCCAGGAAGGTGCAGTGTTCCAGGGCAATTGCCAGATGGGCAATCTCCAGCAGTCTCAGCAGCCTGCTTCCGCATCTAAGGAAGTCAAGCTCTAATCAACACACATACTAATAAATACTATGTATATATATATATAGTATTGAATATTGGTTTCGTGAATAGTGGATAGATTTGTAAAGTTTAATTTATAACTCATTGATGCTCAATAAGATACGAAGATAATTCAGATGTGCACAAATGTTGAAAACTTCAAATCTATTCACAATTTTCAACGTTGATAAGTGTTGAAGCTTAGTTTTCAATGTGAATTCACAAAACTTTCACAAAACGATGTTGAAGATTGGGAAAAAAGCACATTATCTTTGTTGATTTGGCTCACAAAGGGAAAAATTTTGAAAAAATATATCCTTGGGTGGCTAAACAAAAATTTATATTGTACTAGCAATTTGTATGGAAACTAAAATTCTCAAAATAGGCCAGATAACCGATATCCATATCGGTGAAGACGAGAACTTGGTGCAGGGCATCGATGTTCGCGCCAACTTTCTTAAGGCCTTGAATTCCGAATCTATGAAGGATTTGGACCTGCTGGTCCTGTCCGGTGATTTGGCTAATGAGGATGCAGAGCCCGGCGCCTACAAGTATCTGGCAGACCTGCTCAAGGATTACCCGGTTCCATACTGCGTTATTCCCGGAAATCACGACCGCATCGAAGTCATGGAGCAGTTCTATGACCTGAAGGGCAAGGTCCACGATGGCAAGTGCTATTACCGTTACGATATCGCCGGTAGAAGCATTTTCTTTTTGGATAGTGCCTGCGGCGACGTTTCTCCTGAACAGCTGGTTTGGCTGAAGGAAGAGACGGCCAAGGTTTCTGGTGAGATCTTGCTTTTTGTACATCACCCTCCCTGTTTCTGCGGTCACCGCTTCATGGACTTGCGTTATCATATGCGCAACATGCTTGATGTGCAGAAGGTCCTGGCTGACATTCCAAACCTGACTCATATCTTTACTGGACACTATCACAGCCAGTTCGAGGTCAAGCTTGGACGTCAGACGGTTCATGTTTCACCGGCGACACAGATGCAGATTGACCCCAATTGCCCCTATTTTAACCTGAAAAGTTCGGCTCCTGGGTGGCAAGTGATCAAATGGGGCGAAAATTTTGTAGAAACTGAAGTTTATTTTCACTAAACCCCTTGAAAATATTTCAGTAATTGACTAAATTTGGTTCAACCTTCGGCGGCTTAGCTCAGTTGGTAGAGCGTCGGAATCATAATCCGCAGGTCTGTGGTTCGAGCCCACAAGCCGCTAGTAAAGGAAGGTCCAAGAAATCAAACCCGTGAGTTCTTGAGACTTTCAAAAAGAGGCAGCTATGTCTGGACGTATAAAAGGAATTAACTTTAACCTGGCGACGTTTAAGACGGCTGCCTCTTTTTTTGTTTTTGCAGTTCTGGCTGCATTTATGGCCGTGAACTTTACCGCCTGCGGCGAAGAGCAGCAGAGTGTGCCTGAAATTGCTCAGATGCACGTAAGTTCTCCCAAGACACAGCCCATTGTTCCGGTGGAGACTTTTAACGTTCCTTCTTCTTCTGTGATCAGTGCCGAAAAGGCAAAGTTCTACGCCAAGGCAAGTGCCGGCTTGGTAGAACTGGGCTATCGCTGGTCTGAACGAATCGACAAGGCTAACGATTCCGAAAAGATTTTGATCCTGAACGCCTACAATGTGGCCCGTGACCAGCTTTGCGCCCGCGTGGGTCTGGCTGGTGTGGCAGAATTCAACTGGATTACCTCCGTGGCTCTCCCGGATCCCAAGAACAAGGCTGTTTTTGAGTCTGTTGGCCTGCGTCCCAATAACTAGTCGAATTGGATAATTCTAAATATGCAGTCATGAAGAAGTTCATGACTGTTTTTTTCGTTCTGTTCTTTTTTCAGGTTTGCGCTTGGTCGCAAGCGGTCACCCATAAAGAAAAGAAAAATCTTGTAGAAGCTGCCAAGTCTATCCAGGATTCCATAGAAAGGGAACCTGTTATCAGTGTGAAGGATGTGGCGCTGTGGAAGTTGGAGATTAGAGCCGCAGACTCTGCACGTATCGTGGATTCCTTGCGGACTGCCGGTTATGGCGCCGAATTGGACGAATTTTTTTCTAGGGATACGGCCAAGGTTGAACCGGTTTTTGCCCCGGTGGTTGCCGGCCAGATTCTGGGCCAGAATGTTTTTGTGTGGGCCTGGGATTATTATGTGCTGGACAAGAATTACGCCCACACAGGTCCCAGCTATTGGAAGCGGAATTTTAGGGAAGGCTGGAAGTGGGATCATAATCACTGGGCCATCAATTTTTACGGGCACCCGTATCAGGGTTCCTACTATTATAGTGCCGCCCGCGCCGGCGGTTACGGTTTTTACCAGAGTGTAGTTTGGGCGGCTCTCGGAAGCAGCATCTGGGAAATGTTCTGCGAGACGGAATACCCGGCGCCCAACGACTTGATGACGACTTCTATTGGCGGCTCCATGTACGGCGAAGTTCTGTACAGGCTTTCACGATTGGCTTATAGCAACTCCGATGTGCCTTGGTACAGGGAATTGGCGGCCTTCATTTTCCACCCTATGGCTTATAGCCAGAGGAAGATGTTCGGTAGTCGGGATTTCAGGACGGGCTGGGTGCCTGTTGAACTTGTGATTGCTGCAGGTGGCGGCTCCCGATTCGGTAGTGATTACCGTATTGGTAACCAGGGGGCCGATAATCTGGACCAGCAGTGGAACGATCATCACGGCATGACCTCATTGTTCCTGGAATACGGAAAGCCCTATACGAGGGTGAAGGAACCTTTCGACTATTTCAAGGTGGAGATGTTCAACGAGACAGGTTTCGAGGGGAACGTATTGCAGCTTGACATTATGGGAAAGCTGAAAAATGCGGGCCTGCATGGTCGCGGCCACTGGTTGGATTTTTCTCTGAACCTGGACTTCGATACTTTCTACGGGGACTTGGCTACGGTGAGCACCTTGTCATTGGGAGCCGCCCTGGATATTGCCCTGTGGCTTACGCCGGATTTACGGTTCCGCATTATGAACCAGATTTATTATATCATGTTGGGTACAGCTGACATGGGATATGACGACTTGATCCAGGAAGTGCATCCGGAGTACGTTTCGGACAAGGACAATTACCAGTACAATACCGGCGTGAAATACAGCCTGATGACAGAAGTTCTGTACAAGAAAAAATTCAGGGTCTATAATAAAGTCGTCGCAGATGTGCTGCATACCATTCCAGGCTCCACACCCCACTATGGCGCGGAGGGTTGGGACTTCCTGGTGGTGAACCAGTCTGCCATGGAATACAGGATTCTGGATTGGCTTGATCTGGGTAGCCGACTGGACACTTACCTAAAATTGGCGGCCTATTCAACGGACCTGTTCGAGCCCATGAGCCGCCGAATTTTCTGTTTTTCGACGTACCTGAATTTCCACTTGATGGGCGGCAGGTAACGGAGCGGCTGATAACGATGGCTGGCAGGTAACGGAGCGTCAGGTAGTGTCTGCGAGCGCGGATTATTCGGTCAGGATTTTTCCGTAGAAGTTCTTTACGTCTTCCCAGCGGTAGTAGGGAGCGGCGGGGCACTTTACCTTTTTGGCGGGGGGCGGCGGAAGCATTACACCGGGGGCCGCAGGCTGGGCAGCGGGTTGGGCTGCCACCATGCCGGGCTTGATGTCGGCCTTGACCTGGGCGGGTTCTTGGGCGGGTTCGTCGCCGCAGGGGATGGGTGCGGTAACTTCACGTTCATTGTACAGGAACTTGACCAGGATTTCGGGGGCTGCGCCCTTTGCCGGCTTGGCGCCTGGCTTCTTGTAGAAGATCATCTGCAGGTTTGCTGCCATGGGGATGATGCGGAAATCAGTCCACTGTTCGTGAAGCTTGCTCAGGTCGGTGACCTTTGCATTTGCGACGGAAAGCTGCATGAGACCTGCCAGGGGGAGGAGCCCTGTGTCGTGACCGAAACGGAGGGTGGCTACGGTGTTGGTGGCGGCGTCTGCATCGGTGGCGCCTGCGATGGCGTTTTCGGTTTCGCTCATGATGTGCTTCAGGATGGGCTTTGCGGTGTTGATGCCGTCATTACCGGTAAGGGGGCATGTGCCCAGGATGCTGTACCACCAGGCGTTCTGTGCCTTCCAGCGCTTGATTTTTTCTTCTTTGGGGAAGAGTCGGTCGAAGATAATCAGGTCGTTGTCGTCTTCCATGCCCTGGATGCTGCCGGCGATTTCGAACATCTTGTTATAGAGATTGGAAACGTCCACGTTCTTGGAAACGTAGGCGGTGTCGGCGAAGATCGTCCGTACGAAATTGTCGGTGGAGATGTCCTTCCACAGCTTGTCGTTTTCGGCCTTGAATTCCGGGGTTTCGGCGTAGTTCTTTGTGATGTCGAAATTGAAGGTGTTGATATGGCCCATGAGGCTCTTGCCTGATTCCATGCGGATTTGGGCGGTGGGCACCTGGGACTTGAGGCCGCCTACGAATGCGGACATGCTGACGATGCAACGGCCCGAAGTGCTGGCGAAGGCGTCCACTTGGGGCGGCAACTTGACGTTCTTCTTGACTTGCTTGCCCTTGGCGTTGACTTCGGCAATTTTGGCGTTCTTGCTCTTGAACACATCGGGGAAGTTCTTGGCCATTCGCATGGCGATTCCCTCGTGCTGCTTGACACCCTTCTGGGTCAGGTCTCCTGCGCGGCTTGCGGCCTTGTCTGCCAGCAGTTTTGAAGACAACATAATGTACTTGCCCGTGACGGAAAGAGCCTTTGCGGAATCGGCCTTGGCCAGAGTCTCGAAGAGGTAGTTATAATCGTCTGCGCTGTAATGGTAGCGGCTTCCGTGGCGGCCGTAATGGCTGATATAGAACGGCTTATAGCCGGCAGGCGCCTTGGTGTATTTGACGCTCTTGTCCGGTTCCGGGTAGACCAGGTAACCGCTAGCGGTATATTCCGGATGATCTTTAAGTTCGTCGTCTGTCGTTTGGGCGACAGTAAAACCTGCCATGGCGAAAATTGCAAGGAGGGTAACAGAAAAAATGGGCTTGGGTGTTCTACTAACTAAGCTGTTCATATCATAACCTTTTCCATAAAGATAGATTTTATTCTTGTGCATTTTTATATTTGCCCCATGCTTTGTCGCCTTGTATTTGTACTATCCCTTATATGCGCATGCGGAATGGCGTTGGGGCAGGGGCAGGATTCCCTGAAAATAGGGGATGGTGATAGGGCGGCTATTGTTGAAACGGAACATGAAGATGAAATTGTCGAGTTCAGGAGAAAATTTTTAATCCGTTTTCTGTGCAATTACAACTTCGTCAGTTTCTGGAGTAGCGAGTTTGATGGTGGGGCGCTGAAATCCAATCGCCCGGTAGATGTGGGTCTCGGTCTCGGCTACGGAGACTTTTATTGGGACTTTATCTACGCACTTCCATTTACGTCAAATAACAAGAGTTCGAAATCGATTTCCTTCGAGACAGGGTTCGATTTTTTTCCTGGAAACTGGTGGGTCAAGGGAGTGTACCGCAGTTATAGCGGATTTTCTACTGATGTGGGAGATAGCAGTTTATATGTAGATCTCTGGGAGAGGGATGTCTATGTTTCAGCTCTATGGCTAGGGACATCCAATGGGGAATTTTCCCCGAGGGCGGCTTTCTTCTTGGATCGCAGGCAGCGTCATTCTGCCGGAAGCCTAATTCTTGGCGGCCGTATTCAAGGAACGAAGACAAAGGACAAGGATGAATTTTTTCCGTATTATCAGGAGCCAAAGGAAATTTTTAGCAGCTGGGTGGATATGGGCTATACCTATACCTGGGTCTTTGACAACAAAGCTTTTTTGAACTTGTGGGGCGTGGCGGGCGTTGCCGTGGGAGGCGATACGGAGGAGGATGACTATATGCTGCTTCCGGAAATCATTGGCAAGCTTGCCTTTGGCTATATTGGTGAGATTTGGTCCTGGAATAATGTTCTGGAAACGGAATATATGCCCGTGATATTCGACAGCCACTGGGAACAGAAATTGGTGTGCGCCTACAAGATTCTCATTGTTCGTCGCTTTTAAATTTTCCTCCCAAAAAGTGGGCCCTTGCTTTTTATAAAATAATGCACATTTGTACATTTATTTTTTATCGGTAATTTTAACCTTTGTTTCACATTGTAACTTTTCGGCCGTGGCATGAAAGTTGCTATTTTACGCTCGTATAATTTTAATCAGTGACCGCGGGCTGCGCCCTCGGCCGTAAAAAGGAAACAAAATGAGCATTGTAGATACCGTCCTACACAAGATTTTCGGTACACCCCATGAACGTAAAGTGAAGCAGCTCCGTCCGGTGATTGCAGAAATCAACGCTGCCCGCGAGGCCCTGGAAGCTCTGGATGATGCAGCCCTTGCTGCAAAGAGCGCCGAATTCCGCGAAAAGCTGAACAATGGTGCCACTCTGGACGATATCCGTGTCGATGCCTTTGCTGTCTGTAAGGAAGCTTGCGACCGCCGTCTGGGTATCTTCAATATCTTCAAGCCCGAAAACAATTTTGATTTCAGCAAGCTGGGCCCCGAGCTCCAGGATTGCGTGAACGATGCCAAGGCTCAGCTGGCTTCCGGCAAGAATGAATGGGAAATTTACCTGCCCGCCGCCCTCTATGCCAAGGTCCGCGAACTTTACCCCAAGTCCGTGAAGCCCTTCCGCATGATGCCCTTCGACGTGCAGATGATCGGTGGTCTTGTGCTCCACGAAGGTGCCATTGCAGAAATGGCTACCGGTGAAGGTAAGACTCTGGCTGCAGCTCTCCCGGTTTACTTGAATGCCCTTTCCGGTAAGGGTGTCCACGTGGTGACCGTGAACGACTACCTGGCTGGCCGTGACGCCAAGCAGATGGGTATGGTCTATAAGTTCCTGGGCCTTACTGTGGGTCTGATTGTAAATGGTCTGGATCCGGAACAGCGTCGTACCAGCTACAACTCCGACGTGACTTACGGTACCAACAACGAATTCGGCTTTGACTACCTCCGCGACAACATGGCTGTGGATCCTAGTCAGCTGGTGCAGCGCGAACTGAACTACTGTATCGTTGACGAAGTGGACTCCATCCTTATTGATGAAGCCCGTACTCCGCTGATCATTTCTGGCCCTGCCGAAGATGCTACTGATAAGTATGCCAAGGCAAATGAAATTGCAAAGAAGCTTGTGAAGAACAAGGACTTTGGTGTGGATGAAAAGGATAAGGTCGTGCAGCTTACCTCCAAGGGTGTTGCAAACATCGAATCTATCCTCCAGATTACCAACCTTTATGGTGAACACGCAGACTGGGTTCACTTCATTGACCAGGCTCTTAAGGCATGGCACCTTTACGAACGCGATGTGGACTACATCGTACGCGATGGCGAAATCATCATCGTCGACGAAAACACTGGCCGTCTCATGGAAGGCCGCCGTTACAGCAACGGTATGCACCAGGCTATCGAAGCCAAGGAAAATGTGCAGATCCGTCGCGAGAACCAGACTCTCGCTACCATCACCTTCCAGAACTACTTCCGCATGTATAACAAGCTGTCCGGCATGACCGGTACCGCCGAAACGGAAGCAACGGAATTCATCAAGATCTATAACATGAACACCTGGGTGATTCCCACCAACAATCCTTGCATCCGTAAGGACGAACAGGACCTGGTGTATAAGTCTGAAGATGCCAAGTGGCGCGCCATCGTGGCAGAAATCAAGGAACGTCACGCCAAGGGTCAGCCTCTTCTCGTTGGTACCGCATCCATCGAAAAGTCTGAACACCTCCATGGCTTGCTGGAAAAGGAAGGCGTTCCCCATGAAGTGCTTAACGCAAAGAACCATGGCCGTGAAGCTGAAATCATTCAGTATGCCGGTCATAAGGGCAAGGTGACTATCGCTACCAACATGGCTGGTCGTGGTACCGACATTGCCCTGGGCGAAGGTGTTACCGAACTGGGCGGCTTGCATGTGCTGGGTACTGAACGTCATGAATCCCGCCGTATCGACAACCAGCTCCGCGGTCGTTCCGGCCGTCAGGGTGACCCGGGTTCCAGCCAGTACTTCCTGTCTTTGGATGACAACCTGATGCGTATTTTCGGTGGCGATAACGTCAAGAACCTCATGAGCCGTTTTGGCGTGGGTGAAGACGAAGTGATTACCCATCCCATCGTTTCCCGTTCTATTCGCGGTGCTCAGCGTCGCGTGGAAGGCCAGAGCTTCGATATCCGTAAGCACTTGCTGGATTATGATAACGTGATGAACGAACAGCGTAAGGTGATTTACGGTCTGCGCCGTCGTATCCTGAACGGTGAAGATGTCCGTTCCGAAATCAAGAACCGCATCGAAGACGCTTGCGATATCAAGGTTTCTCAGTACATTGCCGCCAAGAGCTATCCGGAAGACTGGAAGCTTGAAGATCTGCATGTGGATCTGCAGCGCTCCCTTTCTATGGAATACAACCTGACCTTGGAAGAAGCTACCACCAAGACTCCCGAAGTCGTGCTCCAGGAAATTATTGACCTGTGCATGGCCCGTTACGACAAGCTGACCAAGATCATTCCGGAACAGGATTTCCGTCAGATCGAACGCCGCTTCCTCCTCATGACCATCGACCAGGTCTGGAAGGAACACTTGTATGCCATGGACCAGCTGAAGGATTCCATCCGTTTCCACGGATACGCACAGAAGGATCCTCTGATGGTTTACAAGAACGAAGGCTTCAAGATGTTCGAAGGCTGCATGGAAAAGATTGCGACCTTGACTGCCCTCCGTATCTTGAATATCCGCATTACTATTCCGGGCCCCAATGGCCAGCAGATTACCGTGTCTCCGGACCAGCTGCAGCTTAAGTCTCCGGAACAGGTGGAAGCCGAACGTAAGGCTATGGAAGAAGCCAATGGTGCCGCAGCGGAATCTGGTGAACAGGTCAGCGCTGAAGGTGCAAAGGCCGCTGGTCTTGCCGGCGAAGCTGCCTCTTCTGAAACCAACGCCATTTCTGAAGAACAGCAGGCCCAGGCTGCTGCAACTGAACAGTCTGGCGCCGCTCCGGAAGCCGCTGCTGAACAGCCCCGTGTCCGTCGCACCTATACTGACCCCCGCGTTCTTGCTGCCCGTCGCGCTGCCGCTCAGGCTCCGAAGATTGGCCGCAATGACATGTGCTGGTGCGGTAGTGGCCTCAAGTACAAGAAGTGCCACGGTAAGGATCTTGGCGAAGAATAATCAGGTGTGAGGTCGCACCTTTGGTGCTTTGAGGTGTGAGGTCGGCTTTCGGCCTCTGAGCTACGATGCATAATTTGTTTTGCTCACACCTCAAAGTGATTGCCGAAGGCAAGAACGGCCTCATTGCTCGAAGCGAACGAAGTGAGCGACTTCTAATGAAGACAGCAAAGCGATTCTTTTCTCTGGAAGGTATTGATGGTTCTGGCAAGTCTACCCAGATTGACTTGCTGGTGGCCGCCCTCGAATCTGAAGGCTATCAGGTGGTGCGCCTGCGTGAACCTGGTGGCGCCAAGATTTCAGAACGCATTCGCGAACTTCTGCTGGACCCTGCCTTCAAGGGAATCATGGCAGACGATACCGAGCTGTTGCTGTATAATGCCGCCCGCGCCCAGGTGATCGCAGAAATTATCAAGCCTGCTCTGGATGCAGGCAAGGTGGTGATTGCGGATCGCTTTGCGTGGAGCACTTTTGCTTACCAGGGTTATGCCCGCGGGCTTGGTGCCGACAAGGTGCAGCGTCTGACGGAACTGACCTGCGGCGGATGCTTCCCGGAATTGACGGTGGTGCTGGACTTGACTGTTGAAGCCAGCCGTGCCCGCACTGCAAAACGTGGCGAGGCTCCCGACCGCCTTGAAAGCGAGAAGGCTGACTTCTTTGAACGTGTACGTCAGGGTTATCTGGCTGCCGCCCGCGATTATAGTGATTGCGTTTCAGCGATTGATGCGGCCCGTACACCTGATGAAGTCTTTGCGGACTTGCTGAAGCTGGTGAAGGCAAGACTTTAGTTTGTTCAAATTTGCAGCAAGAATTTTTAGGCTCGCGGTTTAGAATCCGCGGGCTTTTTTTGTGCCATGGGCGACTTTCCCGCTACTTTTTCTTAAAAATGGACTCCAAAATTTTTTTTAAAAGCAATTTGGAGCCTATTTATACATATAAATTAATCGTAAAATGTTTTCTTTTTGCCTTCTCGTTAAGATGTTTGGACTCCATATGTGGCTTTTTATCCTTTTGGAGCCCAAATTATTTACCATAATAGCAAGCATATTTCGTATAAACTAAAATTATGGACTCCAAAGTTAAGCTTACAGGAAAAATGGAGCCCATCTTGGCCTCATTTTGCATTTTTTCGCGAAGGTGTCCTAGCTGTTGCTTGCTTTTGCCCTGTTTACGGTATAGACGCCAGCAATAATCAAGGCGATGGCGGCTGCCTGGCTCAGTCCAAAGATTCCGATTCCCATGAGGACTGAAACGACAGTGGACGTAGTAGGTTGTACGTAATTATACATGGCCACCACGGTGGGCTGCAATATTTTTTGCGCTCTTGCCATGAGCAGGTAGGCGATGAAGGTGCCGCCGAAAACTACGAAGGCGGATTCGGCCCAGGTAATGGCGGAGATTTCTGGGAAGGGGATTTTCGCGACGCCGCCAAGGGTGAGGGGTGCTACCATGAAGGCGGAGAAGGTAAACATCCACTTCATGCAGGTGATTACGTTGTACTTACTGATGAGATTCTTGAAGAGTCCCAGGTAAATGGCGAAGCTGCACTGGGATGTCATACAGAGAAGGTCTCCCAGGATGTTTCCGGCCTTGGCGTTATTTGCGGTGGCACTTCCGAGAACGAGCATCAGGGCGCCAGATAGGCCTAGCCCGATTCCAAGGACTTTCATGAGGGTGATCCGTTCCCGCAGAAAAACCGCCGACGAGATCAGCGCGAAGATGGGGAGGCTTGTGGCCACAATGGAGGCGTTGATGGGGGAGGTAATGGAAAGGCCTACCGTAAAGCAGCACTGGTTACAGACGATGGCGAAAAATCCTGCGCCGGCAAACTTGAGTATGTCCTTTTTAGGCGGCTTGGGCTGCGCTGCTTCGACTGCGGGAAAGATGACTCTTTGCACCAGCGAGGCAATCCAGAAACTGATGGCGGCGCCTGCCACCCTGAAGAACACCATGTCTAGTCCTGTAATGCCGTGGGTCATGGCTTCCTTGCCGATGGGCGCCATCAGCCCCCAGATGGCGGCGGCACCGAACATGCAGAGGTGTGCGTTCAGGTTTAAATGATTTTGACGGGAACCGTTCTTCATAGCGCGGCAAATTTAGAAAAAGGGGGGATGTTTTCTCAAGAAAACACTTATTACACTGTTCTTGTTTTTATTTCTGTTCCCCTATTGTACTTTTATAAAACAAGTTATCTTTGTAAAGGTACAACCGGGCTGTACAAGTTGGATTTGTAAGCCCCCGAACTTTAATTCTGGAATAGGACATGTTTAAGAAGTTTTTGACGATTTCCGCCCTGGCAGCCGTTTCCTCCTTTGCCGGCCTGCTGACTAACGGTGACTGCAGCTATGGCGACGGTGGCTGGTATATCTGGAATAATCCCGATGGTCCTGCAAAATATACCAGCAAGCTGTGCGAAGCTGGTTTCGGTACCGACGCCGGTGACGGTGTGGCCAGCGAAGGTGTCCGCCTTGAAGTGACTGATCTGCCCAACCCGTCCTGGGGTCTGCAGCTTCAGCCGCCCAAGTGGCTGGCCGATTCCGCCTACTATACCTTGACTTTCAAGGCCAAGGGCAACATGCCTATTAACGCTATCGTTCAGGGTGGCGCTCCCGACTGGCGTCAGAAGGAAAGCGCTTCCTTTATGCTGACCAACGAATGGAAGGAATATTCCATGACCTTCCTCGCCGACCAGAAGGGTTACGGCGTGAACAACATTACCTTCCATGTGGGCTTGGCCAAGGGCTGGCTCCAGATGGATGACGTGGAAATTACCAGGGCCGAAGGCATGAATGATACCACCTGGTATGCCAACAATGCCGCCCGTATCGATAGCCTCCGCAAGAAGGACTTCACCTTGGCCTTGCCGGATTCCATGAAGGGTGCTTCCGATGTGAAGGTGGAACTGATCCGTCATGCATTCCCCTTCGGAACTGCACTTGCGCTGTATCCCTCCAAGGACAGTATCGAAACCTGGTACCGCAAGACTGCCAATAAGTACTTCTGGTATGGCGTTCCCGAAAACCAGTTCAAGTGGCCGGAATACGAACCCAAGAAGGGCAAGATCCGCCGCGACGAATTCAAGCAGTATCTGGATTATGTAGACGCCTACAAGTGGGGCTTCCGTGCCCACACCCTTATGTGGGGTATCCAGGGTTACGGTTACGACAAGCACTTCAGCATGAAGGGCAGCTGCAAGGAAATCGGTGAAAAGCTGAAGGCCCGTATCGATCGCGACCTTAAGGAATACAAGGGCCGCATCAAGGAATATGACGTATGGAACGAAGCCTTCCATGAACCGTTCCTCTTTAACAAGTGCGGCTGGGACCTTCTGGATAGCGCCCATGTGTGGGCTCATCGCGCTGATCCCGACGCCCGTCTGTTCGTCAACGAATATCAGGTTGTCTCTGCCGGCGAAACCGAACGTCTCTATGACCTTGTGAAGGGTATGCTTGACCGCAAGATTCCTGTTCATGGTATCGGTGTGCAGTGCCACTTCGGTGACCGTGCCATCAACCCTGCCTTTATCCGTGCCCGTCTCGACCGCCTTGCTGAACTTGGTCTTCCCATCAAGGTGACTGAACTTGACTTTGGCGATTGGCAGAAGGGACTTTATTTTGGCGAAGACGAGCAGGCTCGCCGCTACGAAATCGTGCTCCGCTCCTTCTTCAGTCACCCCGCCATCGAAGGCATTCTGCTGTGGGGCTTCTGGGATAACCGTCACTGGGTCCAGAATGGCGGTATCATCGCTTCCGATGGTCGTGAAAAGCCTGCCGCCAAGTTGATTTACGACCTGTGGCACAAGGTGTGGACCACTAACGGAACTTTCAAGGCTGAAGGTGACGTGGTTAAGTTCCGCGGCTATCCGGGTAAGTATAAGGTGACCGCAAACGGCAAGTCCGCTGTAGTGGAACTGAAATAATTTGGGTTCGCAGGAACCCGGCCTCGGCCGGGTTTTACAAAGCAAACTTTTAAAAAAAGGTGAACGAAAAAGTCGTGGATGTCGGACAGGTTCGTCGTGACGTTCAGGGAAGTTGTGTTATGAAGAGCGTTTTTGAACAGATCGGGAAGACTCCCGCAGAAATTGAAGCCAAGCTTCAGACCGCCTTTGGGCAGCTCTTCGAGGGCGATCCCGAAAATGAGCGCGTGTGCTTTAACCACGGCGATGACCTGGCCTACATCGTAGATATCGGCCACACGGACATCCGTTCCGAGGGCATGAGCTACGGCATGACTATTGCCGCCCTCATGGGCAAGCGCGACTTGTTCGACAGACTCTGGAATTTCTCCAGGCGCTACATGCGCAACAAGGAAGGCGCCCTTGAAGGCTATTATTCCTGGCAGGTTTCCACCAAGGATTTTTCCATGATGGATACGGGCCCCGCTCCCGATGGCGAGGAATATTTTGCGATCGCGCTGATTTATGGCGCCAAGGTTTTTGGATGTGATGAATACCTGAAGGAAGCGGTGAAGCTGCTTCACGATATGGCCTACAAGCCGGAAACGGAAGAAGTGTTCACCATGATGGACCGGAAGGCTGGTCTTGTGCGATTCTCTCCTATGAAGGGAAATGACTACACGGACCCCAGCTACAACACGCTGGCATTCTACCGCATGTACGGTGAAGCCTGCAAGGTTGCTGAAGCCAAGGGTATCGCCGGTGTCGCTTGTTCTGTCGCGGGGGCCGCTTCTAGTTCTGTCGCTGGCTCCGCTGGAAGTGACGGCGCAGTGACCGCTGACCAGGATGTGGATTTCTGGAAGAAGATTGCCGCCAACAGTTTTGAGTACCTGAAGAAGGCTTGCCACCCGGTAACGGGTATGGCTGCAGACTACAGCGAATTTGACGGCACTCCCCGCAAGACTCCCTGGCACGATGCAAGCCACTGCTTCTGCGGTGACGCCTGGCGCGTAGCCTGGAATATCGCCCTGGACGCTAAGAACCTGGAACGTGCCCAGCTGGCCGCTGCCGGGAATGGCGCCGCAGTCGGCGTCGCGGGAACCCAGCCTGACGATGTTGCCGCAGTCCGTGAATGGGAAATCGCGGAAATCCGCCGCCTGCTGAATTACTTTAATGACCACCGCCCCTATGTGGCCGACTCCTACATCGACGGCTCCGGATTCTTCCGTGAAGCACGTCTGGCTACCGGTGGCCTTATCGGTATGAACGGTGCTGCAACTATTGCGCTGCCCGAAGGCGATCCGCTGATCAAGCCTTTTGCCGAAGACCTGTGGAACCTGGAAGTTCCTACGGGTACCTGGCGTTACTACGACGGACTTCTCTACATGTTGGGTCTGCTGGCCTGCAGTGGAAAGTTCTACGTATAGACGGATTCCTCCTAACCCCCAAAAAAAAGACCCCGCAGCGCGAGCTACGAGGTCTTTTTTATGCGAGGGGTGGGAGTCGAACCCACACACCGAGGTACCAGATCCTAAGTCTGGCGCGTCTGCCAATTCCGCCACTCTCGCAGTTTTCCCACAGTCCGGCTTTTGTCGGGGCTATTGTCGCGGGAAGTCAAATATAATTAAAAATAAGGGCGCGCGTGGCTTGCGCGACTCCGGGATAGATTAAAGTACTTCCCGGATGGCCTTGGCCAGCTGGTCGGCGCAGGAAGTGGATTTTCCGTTGCAGGTGTTGCCTTCCAGGATGTCGGCGATTTCCTTCATGTCCTTGCCTTCGCAGAGCTTGCCGATGGCTTTCAGGTTGCCGTTGCAGCCACCCATGAAGTTGAGGTTGTACATCTTGCCGTTTTCGTAGTCGAAAGTGATGAGCTGGGCGCAGGTGCCGCTGGTCTTGAATTCCTTAGTCTGCATAAAAGCCTCTCGTGGCGCCTTGGAAGTCGCCGATTGTGTTTATGGACAATGTAGAAATTACGGCAGGATTGTGACCACTCCCTTGAAAAATGAGTATATTATAACCGAACCTTTATTACGGAGTTGGATGTTCTTAATCCATAATTTCGGCTTCGGTCGAATCCAAAACTGGGACATTGTTTAATGCGGGTTGCGCCGGGTGGCGTGACTCGTATCCTTTCACACTAAAAAAGGAAATAAACAATGTCTATTAATTCTGAATACACTATCCGACAGGAACAGCCTGCCGATTTCTCTGCTGTTGAAAACTTGACCCGTGAAGCTTTCTGGAACGTCTATCGTCCCGGATGCTCGGAACATTACGTGCTTCATTGCTACAGGAACCATCCGGACTTTATTCCCGAATTGAGCCTGGTGCTGGAAGGCCCTGGGAACTGCGGGCTTTCCGCAGGTGAAAACTGTCGCGAGGCAGTGGGTCGCGAAATTCTCGCCCATGTCATGTTCGCCTGGAGCGAAATTCTGGTGGACCCGCAGGCCGGTTCCGCTCAGGCTGGGGAGACCGCGCAGGAACCGCAGCGCCTGCGCATGATGACCTTCGGGCCTATCAGCGTCCGACCCGACATGCAGCGTAAGGGTTTAGGCAAGATGCTGCTGGACTATGCCCTGGAACGTGCCCGCCAAATGGGTGCCGGATGTATCGCCATGTGCGGTAACATCCAGTTCTACGGCAAGTGCGGTTTTGCAGTTGCAACGTCCAAGGGTATCCGCTACGCGGACGATCCTGATGGCGACGCGCCCTACTTCCTGATTCGGGAGTTGACGCCTGGTTTTCTGGATGGCATCCGCGGAAGTTATCGCGATCCTTCGCCCTACTTCGTCGACGATAAAGACGTGGAGGAATTCGATAAGCAGTTCCCGCCTAAGGAAAAGAAGGTGTTGCCCGGGCAACTAGGGTAGTATCAAAAAAGCCTCCTCGGTTTTTTCCCGGGGAGGTTTTTATATCCGTTTAATAAATTAAGTATTTGCCACGATCGCTATGAGCTTGCCCGTACTCCTCCATCAGCGCATCCAGTGCCTTGGAGCGTTCTCTACATTCATCATCAAAATCGCGCTTCTGCGGACGATCCGCTGGTCTTAAGGAGTTTACAAGTTGAAATATTTCCAAGGCTTTTGGAACAGATTCGTCAGGATTGCCCAAGAATAATTTTCGAACTTTTTTCTGCCCATAATCGTTTAAAGTTAAATACAGATAAGAACCATCAAGGTAATGATTTGCAGAATATTCCTGTTGGTAGCGATCAATGTCTTTTTTCAGCTTTTGGATTTTTGCGGTCTCCTCTCTGTTAATCAGTTTAGGTATGCAAGGTTCCATTTCCGTAGCTTCAATAGAAAATGTCGTATCCCGTTTATTCTCGAGTGCCACGCGCCAGGTAATTCCATCGCATTTGCGATAACGGTAACAAAAATAGACGGAATCTCCCTTGGCGTAGTAGCTTGGAAAATAGGCATTGTCGCCGTGGCTATTGAAGCGTTCTTGGGTTGAATCATCAGAATCAAAAACTACTTCACCAAAGGTTTCTTCATAAATTATTTCATAATCGTAACGGCTCGTTTCTGTTAGAACTTTGTCGTCAATATGGGCGACAGGTTCACGAAAATGAATCCAGTAAATATAAGAGAATCCGACATACGAGAGTATGGATAACAGCACTACATATAACCATGACCAAATTTTTCTAGGCTTAAAGAAGTAGCTTACAACGCAGGATATAGAAAACGCAACTAGAACAAGGGCGATGATTGCAATGTCCGTAGGTCTAGCATCTACTCTAGAGGGTGATATAAAACTCGTTTGTCTCAGGAGCAGTTCATAAATGATGTAGACGAGATTGGCCGCCCACAGAGCGAGAAAGATTTTTCTAAAAAATGTTTTTTTTAATTTCGGTTGCCAATATAAAATTGCGAATGCAAACCCAATGAGAATTGGAATTAAATAAAAGAGTGTTTTTTCTAACTTGAACAACTCATGAAAATCAAGAAGATAATAAGAAAACATTCTAACTACTGTAATTGATTCTACCGAGAATTTCCCGGTAGCTTTATCCATTCATCCAAGAATTCCATTTGCTCGTCGGTGTGGAACCAATGTTCGCCGCCTTCCATGACGGTGAGAGGCGCATTGATTTTATTAGCAAACTTGGTGATGGTTTCTAAGGAGACAAGATTGTCCTTGGAGCCGTAAAGAATCTTGGTGGGAACATTCCACTGGATAGGATGATTGCGGACGTAACTTAGGTATTCCCAGGAAAGGGTTTCGCCGAAGCCCGTGGCGATGGTTTTCTTTTCGCAAAGTTCATCTTCGGAAACGCCAGCCCACATCATCATATCGCAAATCAGCTTTTCCATATCCACCATGGGCGAAATGAAATAAGCTTTTGTGATTCGGGATGAACTAAGGGAAATCATCGAAAAGTATGCACCGATGCTGTTGGCGACAAGATAGACCTGATCATAGCCTGCGGAAACAGATTCAAGGTATTTGATAAATTCGTCCTTGGCGTCCCAGGGATTTTCTGCCTTGTAGTCAAAACCCATGACTTCACAATCAGGAAAAAGAGGCTTGTAATGTTCATCTTCTGCAGCATTGCCGCCTTTCCCGTGAATGTAGATTACGAGAGATTTCATAGCCTTTCCGTTCATAAGGATAAATTTAGCTGTAAACAGTTAAAAAGTCGATATTTTGCTTTTATAAGTGTAATTTATTAGAAGTTCAAGCAATAGTCAAATTAAATAAAGGTCAAATCTTTTTTTTGAAAACGCAATTGTTTGTTCGTCTTTTTGTAATAATGGAGTAGATTGGAAAGCGTGAAATTTTAATAAGTGTTAAACTATTGCTTTTGTATTACTAAAGTATTATATTTATACTGAGGTAAACGATGGAAACGACAGTCATTCAAACGCGTGTAGAAACTTCCTTGAAAAAGGAAGCTGAAGAATTTTTTCAGTCTGTTGGTCTTGATATGACCACTGCGATTAGGCTTTTTTTGAATCAGGTCTTGATCCAGAAAAAAATCCCGTTTGAGATTGAATCCAAGGAGTCGATCTCGAGAGCACAGGCATTGGAAAATTTTTATGCGATGCGTGCTGGTGCAAGGAACTTGCAGGAAATGTCCTTGGATGAAATCAATGCTGAAATTCAGTGCGTCAGGGAAAGAAGCAAGGCCAAGGCGTATAAGTGATTCTTGCGACGTTTGATACAAATGTCCTGGTTTCTGCTTTGATGGCACGTCGTGATGATTCCGCGACAGTTGTCGTTGTACGTATGATGCTTGAAGGCAAGATAGTTCCGCTGTACAACGAAGAAATTCTTGAAGAATATGGCGAGGTTCTAAGGCGCTCAAAGTTCCGTTTTCCAGAGCCACGCATTCAGTTCCTTTTGGAGTCTATCAAGACCTTCGGAATGAATGTGGATCGTCTTGAGACCGGAATGGTGCTGCCCGATATGGATGATCTCGTATTTTACGAAATTACGATGGGCAAGGCTGACGAAGATGCCTATTTGATAACCGGGAACATCAAGCATTTCCCCGAACAGTCAAATATTGTAACTCCGGCAGAAATGGTGGAGATTGTGAATTTAAGCTGAAGTGAAGTCGGCGACCATGGCGGTGACGAGGCCGATGGTTGCCATGAGGCCCACTCTGAAAAAGATGGTGACGGGGCTGACCATGTAGGCGAGGAACATCATGCAGAGAATGATGGTGGTGCTGACCATGCTCTTGCCCACGTCTCTGAAGGTGGCGAGAATGGATTCGCGGTAGTTGCCGCATCGTTCAAAGCAGAGCTTGGAATGGTTCACGAAATGGATGGTATCGTCCACCGCAATGCCGATGGCCATGGGAATCACCATCATGGTCATCATGTCCATGCTGAAGGCGCATGCGCCCATGACGCCGCCAATCACAAGGATGGGTGCCACGTTGGGGATCATGCCGATAAGACCAGTTTTTACGCTCATGAAGGAGGCAATCAAAAGCAGCGCAATTACTACGAAGGAGATGCAGACGGATTTGATTTCACCTTCCACCAGTTTGTTGTTCATGGAGGATTGTTCTACGGCGTAACCTTCTACGCCAACATCTGCCTTGGGGAAATACTTGCGAACCAGAGTTTGTGCGCTATCGATATCGATGTCCAGCTGCTTGGAATTCCATTCCTTCAGTTCCACATGAATGTAGGCCATGCTGAAATCATCGGTGACGCCGCCTATCAGCGTTCGCCCCGACATGCAACACAAGGGTCTTGGCAAGATGCTGCTGGACTACGCCCTGGAACGTGCCCGCCAGATGGGCGCCGGATGTATCGCCATGTGCGGTAACATCCAGTTCTACGGCAAGTGCGGTTTTGTCACTGCAACGTCCAAGGGTATCCGCTACGCCGACGATCCTGACAGCGACGCACCCTATTTCCTGATTCGGGAATTGACGCCTGGCTTTCTGGATGGAGTGAGCGGTTCCTACCGTGACCCAGCGCCTTACTTTGTAAGTGAAGCCGACGTGGAGGAATTCGATAAGCAGTTCCCGCCCAAGGAAAAGAAAGTGCTTCCCGGACAGTTGGGATAGTACTCGCAAAGTCCTTGCCCCGTTGTGTCATCCTCGCGCAGGCGAGGATCTAGCATCGGATGTAAAAAAGCTACCGAGGATTTCTCGGTAGCTTCATTGCATTTTAATGTTTCCTAATAAACTTCGCACTTTTCCACGTATTCGTACTTCGGTCTTTCCTTGCGAATGCAGCCATTCACTTCGTCCTGCATACTAAAAGGTCTGTTACGACGACGTGGAGGAACTTCAACATCATTTCCCTCAAAGTCCTTGAAGTGACAAATGGCCTTGCGCACCCCGTCTACCTCGATAACCTGGTAATCGCGAATTGTGATTTCATCTTCGGAATATTCCTTGAAGTAAATCAGTTTGCGCCTGTATCCTTCTAGGTAGTATTCCTTTTGAATCCAAAGTTTACCGCTTTCGTAAAAGTCTGTTTCCTTTACCAGACTATCTTGTTTTTCAGAACTAAAAATTAGGATGCCATTATCGGAATAGATTCTTTTTTTCTGAATGTGTACCGTCGCGTTATCGATTCTTCCTTTTTCAAAGAATTCGCTTATGATAGCGCCTTTTGCATTGGTGCATTTGCCTTTGTATTCGTTGTTCAGGGAGTCTTTCCAGGATTCGCATATTTTGGAGGAATCGTTCCAATCCCTGTCTATCCAATGTACAATTCCATTTACGATTTCTTTTTTTAGCGATCCATCCTCGTTATATGAATATTCTCCTGTGGAATCTTTTAGCGATTTTAGGTTTCCGTTTTCATAGAAAAATTTTTCGGTCAAGGAATCCTTGTAGTATTTAAGATTTCCATCTTCGTCAAATAATTTATGGTAGTAGGTATCATAGTGGTTGCCTGATTCCGAAAGGTAAATGACAAAATCATTTCTAAGATTTCCATTGCGATAGTATTCTCGTTGAAACCCTTGTTGGACACTAAAGGCAAAAATCCTTTCGGCACTTATTTTACCATTGAGTGAATAACTGAATTCTTTTCCTACGGAACGTCCTGCAATAAAAATTGCCTTTCGAGCCAGCATCCCATTAGAATGAAATGAGTAGCTTACATGAATATTTGGCCTTGTCTTTTGATTATTCGAATTGCTGCCGTTACTTTCTTTTGACTCGGTTTTTACCTGACCATCTTTGTAAAAAATCTCACGGGAAATTTCGTGGTCATTTTTGTACTTGCATCTGTATTGTAACCTACCATCCGGATAATTGCTGATGAAGTCTCCTTCCACTTTGCCATTTTCTATAAAGTATTCTTGAAGTAGAATGCCTGATTCGTAGAATTGCTTTACATGACCGTCTTCACTAACAGAAACGTGCAATGCTCCCGATGGGAAATAGCAGAGAAAGTCGCCTTGTTGGATTCCCTTCGCGAAAGAACCCTTGCATTCCATAGAACCATTTTCGTAGTAGGTAGTGATAGTTGAGTTGCTACGGTCTGCCCCATGAAATTCATTGTGCTCCATAAGGGCGCCGGATGGGTAAAATTTATCAACGCCTTCCACACCATTTTCTCTGAAACCCTGCTGTACTAATTGACCATTCGGGTATTTTCGAATACCTGAATTTGAGCAAGCAATCAAGGCTAGTGCAATAAGAAAAAGAATGAATTTCATTTAAGCCTACAGTTTTTTAGGAATATAACAAATTCCCTGATTGCGAATACAGTGTGTTCGCAATTGCATCGTTGACTGCATAACGACAGTGTCTTGCAAATGATTTACGCATAGATTATATTTTGCACATTGCTAATCCCTATACGTAGGGCATCATAAATTCTCTGCCGCGAGTCGTGGGAGCGTGCCACATTAGGCATCTCCGCAGAACCTGAGAGAGGAGGCAAGCCTCTTGACTGTGCGCGTAGGGCTGGGAACGAAAGGCTCCCTAAATAAATTTCATGGTAATTACAGGGAATGGAATCTCAGGCAATGATTCCGTGTTTTCAATTTGCGCCGATTTTGTGAGTATAAAATATAGATGTCATACCCTTGACAGTGTATCAAAAAGGAGATACATTTGGAAGAGATTGTTGCATACAATGGTTCATCGTACACCATCGAATGGTTTTATGATGAGCAAGGAAAAAGTGATGCTTTAGATTTTTTCAATGGATTGAATGATGTAAGCAAAAGAAAGGTAATGATGCTTTTTAAACGTATGGGTGATTTTGGCCGTATTTCTGATCTTACAAAGTTTAGAAATGAAGGCGATAAGATTTATGCGTTTAAACCTCAGCCGAATAGGTTTCTGTCTTTCTTTTATACAGGCAAGAAAATCATTGTGACGAATGCTTTTTGTAAAAAAGGTCAGAAGCTTCCGGAAGAAGAAAAATCAAAAGCAATCAGCAGAAAAGAAAACTACGAAAAACGAGTAATCGCTGGAGTATATTATGTCAAAGGCTAAATCAACATTTGATAAAATGATGGAAGATCCTAAGCAAAAGGAAGCCTTTGACAAGGAATACGCAAATTTCCTTTTGTCTGAGTTGTTGCTTGAGGCAATGGCTCAGGAAAAAATCAGCGTTCGTAAGTTGTCAAGTCTTTCAGGGATTTCGACTTCAGTCATTCAAAATTTGCGAGCCATGCAGCCTGTTAATGTAACGCTAAAAACATTGACCGCATTACTTGCCCCTTTAGGCTATGAACTTACAGCACGAAAAGGGAAGAAAGTTGTAAAACTTTCAGCTTGATTTAAGTAAACCTCCCCGGAATTCTCTGGGGAGGTTCTTTTGCAAAGGTTTATGGCTTTCCTTTAGACCGCTGTTTTACCCGCAGGCGATTTTCTTGATGATTTTTACCACGGCTTCCATGGCTTCTACGGAAACGTGCTCGAAGGGACCATGGTAGCCGTAGCCGCCTGTTCCAAGGTTGGGGCAGGGCAATCCCATAAAGCTGAGCTTGGAGCCGTCGGTGCCGCCGCGGACAGGTTCACTGACCGGCTCCACATCAACGGATTCAATGGCGGCACGGGCGCGTTCCAGAACTTCGGGGCATTTCTCGATGACTTCCAGCATGTTGCTGTAGGAATGTTTCAGCTGCAGTTCTACGACGCTGCCGCCGGCACGTTCCTTACTTGCATCCGCAAAAGCGGTACCGCCGAATTTCGCATTGTACTTCGCGGCAACTTGGCGTAAAAATTCCTGACGTTCTTCAAAGCGCTTCTTGTCATGATCGCGGACGATGTAGCAGAGGGTGGCTTCGCTGACGTCGCCTTGCATATCTGTCAGGTGATAGAAACCCTGGTGGCCTTCGGTCATGGCGGGCGTTTCGTCGGCAGGGAGCGCCATGGCGATTTCCGCAGCTATGAGGCTTGCGTTCTTCATGATGTCCTTTGCTTCACCGGGATGAACGCTCTTGCCGTGGACAATGAACTTTGCGCTAGCCGCATTGAAGTTCTCGTAGGCGATGTCCCCTTCGTAGCCGCCGTCAACGGTGTAGCCGTACTTGGCCTTCATGTAATTCAAGTCAACCAGATCCGCACCGCGACCGATTTCTTCGTCGGGCGTAAAGCAAACCCAGATGTCCCCATGGCCGGAAAGATTTTCGTAGCCGCGACTTTCGGCGTGGCGGTCGGTAGCCACCAGCTCTTCCATGGCGGTGACGATTTCTGCAATGCCCGCCTTGTCGTCGGCGCCCAGCAATGTGGTGCCGTCGGTGGTAATCAGGGTGCGGCCCTTCAGAGTTTTAAGGGTGGGGAAGTCGGCCACTTTCAACACGGCGCCGGAACCTTTCAGCACAACATCGCCGCCGTCGTAATTTTCGATAATCTGGGGCTTCACATTTTCGCCGCTAAAGTCCGGCGAGGTATCCATGTGGCTAATGAAGGCGATGGCGTCGTCATCTTCGTGGCCGGCGGTAGCGGGCAGCAAGCCGTACACATAGCCGTGTTCGTCCATCTTTACCTGCTGCAAGCCGATGTCGTTCAGCTCTTGGGCCAAGTACTTGCCCAATGCAAGCTGACGTTCCGAACTAGGACAATTTTCGCAGTTCTCATCGGAAGTGGTATGGAAGCTGACGTACTTTAAAAAACGTTCCTGTACCTTCATAATGAACCCATAAAGTTAGCGCTTGATTTTCTGACTTAAAAACTAGAATGTTTGGTAAATAAAATGGGGGAGTCGGGTCATTAAAAGTTTATCTTTAGGGTATGACAGCAGAAAAGGGAAAGTCTACAGATCAAGTTCCGCTGAAACTGGTTACGGTAAAACGCAGCCGTTTTTCTCACGTGCGCCTGGATGATCCCGAGACCTGGCCGTTAGTGGCCCAGTTCTTTTTTTACCCGAGACCTCTGGGACGTCAGCAGTTTTTCGGATTGCGGGTGGTCCTGCTGGTGGCCATGATCTTTTTTTCGGCGCAGTTGTTCCGGCAGGGGTACGATGCTCCCATCGCCCAATATTTGCATTGCCTGAATTTGCCTGTCCATGAAACGGGGCATATCGTATTCGGCATTTTTGGAAAGCCTGTGGTGACTTCCCTTGGGGGCAGCCTTTTTCAGATTATCATGCCCCTGGTGTTTTGCTTTGCGTTGTGGATCAAGCCCCGCGACTTGATGGGGGCTTCGGTGGGTCTCTGGTGGGCCTTCGAGAATTTTATCGATGTGGCGCCTTATATCGATGACGCCCTGCATATGCGCCTGATGCTGATTAGCGGCGGTACCGGAGCCGAGGCTCCTTATGGATTCCATGACTGGAATTTTATTTTGTCTGAAACAGGGCTGCTGCTGAAACACGACAAGATTGCCGACGTGGTCTATACCATGGGTTATGCAGGGATGGTGCTGTGCTGCCTTTGGGCGGCCTGGTCGCTGTTCTATTACTTCAAGTACCAGCGGGTTTGAAAGTGGTTGGGGCTGTCAAAGAGAACCGCAAACGAAAGGGGCGGCGCAAGTCCAGGAAGCCCATGACCCGTTCCCAGATGATGGGGGCGGTCCATTCCGAGGATACCAAGCCCGAGGTGAAGGTGCGTCGTGCACTTTTTCAGGCGGGGTTCCGCTATCGCCTGCACCGTCGCGACTTGCCCGGTACGCCGGATATCTTCGTGCAGAAATACGGGGTGGCCATTTTCGTGAACGGCTGTTTCTGGCATCAGCATGGCTGCAAGCTTACCAGTCGCCCTAAGTCCAATTCCGATTTCTGGAATGAAAAGTTCGACAATAATATGGCCCGTGATATCAAGACCCGCCATCAGCTATCCCTGATGGGGATCCGCGTGGCGGTGGTCTGGGAATGCTCCCTCCGTGACGACTCACACCGCGGCACTTCCCATGATTGCCGCGAAACTTCCCAGGGCAGTGAACCCCAGGACCGTCGCGGTACTTCCCCCGATGACCGTATGGGTGCGGCCCTTACCCTGGAACGGCTTATGACATTCATCAAAAGCGATGAAGAAACCATCGAGCTTTAGGGTCGGACTTAGCTTTTACACGAAAACTTATTATATATTACTTACAGAAAATTAGTGTAAGGTTGGTGTGTGACTGTCCGCTCCTGTAAATATCGAAGTTTTGTTTTGACCTGTGTAATTGCGCTGCTGGGCCTTGTTTTGGGCGTTTCCAGCACTTTTGCAGAGGAATTTGATGCCTCTTCCACAAATCAGGCTAAGGTTGTGACTGTTGGTTACTATTCCAGCAAGCATTTCCAGGAAGGTATGGCCGACAGTTCTATCAAGTCGGGCTATGGCTACGAATATCTGCAGCAGGTTTCCGACTATACCGGTTGGCAGTACAAGTACATTTATGGGGATTGGGGTGCCATTTTCGACATGTTCCTGAAAGGGGAAGTGGACATCATGGCCGGCCTGGCCAAGATGGATGAACGTAAAGGTCAGATGGAATATCCTGACTATTACATGGACGTGGATTACCATTTCATCTTTACGAAACGTGGCGACAATTCCATGTCTGAAGAGGACATCAGTTCTTTTAACGGCAAGCGGATCGGCTGCCTGCGTAACAGCAATTTGACCACAGGACTCAAGAAGTGGGCTGCTGAAAAGGGGGCCCAGCTGGAGTATGTCTATTTCAACGACCTGAACGAATTGCCTAGGGCTCTGGAAAGGGGCGAGGTGGATGGCTTTGCCGGGAGCGACAAGTTTTTGGACCGCGGGATGAATGTAAAGCCCCTGGTGCTCGTCGCTTCCCCGAAATCCTATATCTGTGTGCGAAAGGGGGCGAATCGCCTGCTGCGCGAACTGAACACCGCTCTTGAACATATCAATTCCGATGATGGCGCCTTCATAGAAAGCCTCCGAAACAAGTATTACAGGAGCAAGTCAGTCAGTGCGGAACTTTCTAGCCGCGAACAGGAATGGCTCGAAAAGCACAATGTTTTAAAGGTGGCTTACGCTCCGGACCACTTGCCCTATTGTACGCGAGGCGCCGATGGTCGTGTGAATGGCGTTCTCAAGGACATCATGGATTCCTGGCTCAAGAAGTTGAATCTTGATGGCAAGCTGATGGTTCGCTATGTCCCCTGCGTCAATTTCCGCCAGGCTATTACGGAATTGCAGAGTGGCAGTGTTGATGTGGTTTTCCCCCTGCCCAGTAACAGGTGGTATGCGGAACAGTCCAATGTGATGATTTCGTCGGAGCTGGTGAGCGTTCCCATGTCCGTCGTGTTCAAGGGCGATTACAACAAGTCCATTTTCAAGAAGATTGCGATGATCGCCAAGCCGCAGCAGACCCTGTTCATGCGGGAAATGTTCCCCGGAAGCGAATGGCTGATGCTGGACAATGCCGAAGAGTGTATGAGGGCTGTGCAAGATGGTAAGGCTTCCAGTGCCCTGTTGATTACCTTCAAGGCCAATCCCCTGATGCGCGATGCCGAGTTCTCGCAGCTCAAGTTTATGCCCATAGGCAAGGGTTCTTTCTATTCTGTAGGTGTCCGCAAGGGTAATTTCGCCTTGCTCAGCTTGCTGAACCGTGGCTTTAGTCTCATGGATATGAATGTCATGAATAATGCGGCCTATAAGTACATGGAATACCGTAGCCATTACAGCATGTCGGACTTTATACGTGACAATCTGATTTTCTTCGTGCTGCTGATGGCGATGATCACCTTTGTCATCATAACGATTTTGGCGCTCTATGTTTCCGGAATGAAGAAGGCTCACCATGCGACCCAGATTCAGGTCGAAATCAGTGAGGCTTTGAGCCTTGATTATCCCTATGCGATTTTGGTGGACATCGAAAGAGGATTCTCGCTAACCATTAAGAAAGACGGAAAGGTCCTGAAGGAAAAGGACTGGATTTACCAGGAAAGCTATGACGCGGCCTGGAAATTGTTTGCCAACAAGTATGTTTGCGAAGAGGATCGTTCAGAAGTCTTAAGGGCTTCGTCTCTGGATGTGGTTCTTGAAAATCTGAAGGAACAGTCGGAATATATTTGCACCTACCGCGCAGAATGGGGTAACAAGAAGCACTATACCCAATCCTCCTTTACCAAGGTTTACTTCTCGAATTTGAAGAAGAATGTGATCATTCTTGGATGCAAGACCGTTGACGACTTGATGGCAAAGGAAAGGGAACATCGTGAATTGCTGTCCAATGCCTTGGCGGTGGCGGAACGCTCCAACCAGTCCAAGACCATCTTCCTGAACAACATGAGCCACGACATCCGTACGCCCATGAACGCCATCATTGGCTTTACTAACCTGGCGAAGATCCATGTGCGGGATACGGATGCGGTTAGAAGTTACCTGAACAAGATCTCCATCTCTAGTAGTCATCTGCTTTCGCTGATCAACAATGTGCTTGACATGAGCCGAATCGAAAGCGGCAAGGTCAAACTTTCCGAAGACCGAGTCCACTTGCCTTCCATGATCCGCGAAATTCAGGACATGGTGCAGAATACCGCCCAGTCAAAGGGTGTAAGCATCAGCTTCTATGACGCCCTTACCAACGAGGTCGTTCTTGCCGATGACCTGAAGCTGAAACAGGTGATTCTGAATATCGTGGGGAACTCGATCAAGTTTACCCGCCCAGGTGGCCGCGTGGTCGTGTCGGTTGTGGAACGTGGAGGCGCTCCCGAAGGTTTTGCAAACTACCAGTTTATCGTTGCGGATACGGGTATCGGTATGAGTGCCGACTTTAGGAATCATATCTTTGAAACCTTTAGTCGCGAAAGAACATCAACTGTTAGCGGCATTCAGGGAACGGGCCTGGGGATGGCCATTTCCAAGAACATCATTGACATGATGGGCGGTACGATTGTCGTTGACAGCACACCGAACGTTGGAACGAAAATCACGGTGAATGTGATGTTCAAGTTTAGCGACCTGGTGATAAAGAATGCGTCTGCGAAGGAACTTGGAATTGATCCTACCGAAGAACTTTTTAAGTCGAACGCCTTTGACTTTAAGGGCAAGAAAATCTTGCTGGTAGAAGACAATCCGCTGAACCAGGAAATCGCAATGTCCATCCTGGAGGAATTGGGATTCGAGGTGGATCTGGCTGAAGACGGTCTTGCCGCCGTCGAAAAGATTAGGCAGAATCCCGCAGGAACCTATAACGCCGTCTTGATGGATATCCAGATGCCCAATATGGATGGCTATGAGGCAACCCGGGCTATCCGCAAGATGACGGACTCTGCAAAGGCCTTGATTCCTGTGGTGGCCGTGACTGCCAATGCTTTTGATGAAGACCGCCAGAAGGCCTTTGACGCTGGCATGAATGGTCATGTGTCCAAGCCCATCTCTGTTCCGGAACTGATGGAAGTTCTTGGAAAGCAGGTGTAAATACTGAGGAATTGATGCCTAGCATTATTTTTGTGTGCCACGGTAACATATGCCGTAGTCCCATGGCGGAATTCGTCATGAAGAAGATGGTCAGGGATTTTTTTGGAAATACAGCCAATGACGCACGAGCTGACGCTCGCGCTACAGGTCTGACTGAGAAAGATTTTCAGATTGCAAGTGCCGCTACAAGCACCGAAGAAATCGGGAATCCGGTTTATCCGCCTGCCCGTCGGTTGTTAAATGCCCGCGGGATTGATTGCAGCGGACATGCCGCGCGACAGTTCAATCAGCGGGATTATGACCGCTACGATTATGTGGTGCTGATGGACCGCAATAACCTCCGCAATTTGCGCTGGAACATTAATGCCGAAAGCTACGAGAAGGAAACGGCCCGTGGTATTGACGGCGCCGCTAATGAAGACCGCAAAGTTTCGCTGCTGATGGATTGGACCAGTCGCCCGGGCGATGTGGCCGACCCCTGGTATACCGGTGATTTCGAGGCGACCTGGCGCGACGTAAACGAAGGTTGCCGCGGATTGCTAGACGAAATTATGGCGAAGGCGTTGGCCGGCGCCTGGAAGTAGGCCGCGCAGATTCAATTAAAATAGTTCCCGCGCAGATTCAATTAAATTACCGCCCCGAATTTTTTTCGGCTCCGCATTTCTGAAACGATGTTTGAAATCGGGAGCAGATACAGGTAGCAGGCAAAAAGGATGCTTGCGGTAGGGGCGCCTATGGTCCCCAGGGGAATCAGGCTTGCTACCGTCCAGGGAACAAGGGGTGCAATCACGACGGCCGTATTCTCGATGGCCATGGCCCGCTCCTTTTTGTCGGGAATGACATTGCCTGAAATTTCGTTGGTCAGCACGATGGCCAGAGTCTGGTTGCAGGAAAGGGCGCTTGAGGCAACCGCCGTAAGGGAGGCGAAACCGCAAGGAGGAAGTCGGTTTGCGATACGGCTTGCGAATCGGTTCATCTTATCTAGAATTCCCATGCCCTTGAAGAGTCCCGCATAAGTCAGGGAAATGGCGACGACTACAATCATCTTGACCATTCCGAAAACGCCACCGCCATTCATCATGGAAATTTCTGCAGGGGCGTCAAATCCCAGGAAGGCTGTCTTGACAGTCTCGGCCGCGGTCATTTGCTGCTGCCAGATGCAAATTGCGAAGGACATGGCGATGCTTACGGCCATGGTCATCTTTACATTGAACCGCAGGGCCGCAAGGACGAGAATCGCGACGGCTGGCAAGAGGGTGACAATGCCCAGGTCGTAATGCTGCTGCAGAAGTTTCGTTATGTTGTCTGCTCCGACCGCGAGACTTGCGTCAGATGGATTTACGTCAGAGGGAACTGTGCCTGTGACGTAGCCCAGGATTCCATAAATTGCCGGGGCGGCCAAGGCGGCTTTCCAACCGGACTTGATCATGCCCCGTATATTTTCATGGAGGTTCGTCCCTGTAATTTCTGCCACCAGCATGGCGCTTGTAGAGACTGGCGAGCAACGGTCACCGAAATAGGCGCCGGCAAGAATGGCCCCGCCGCAAATGGCTTCGTCGACTCCGAAAGCGGCCCCTACGCCCATGCAGATGACGCCCATGGTGGCGGCCGTTCCGATGGATGTTCCCGTAAGCACCGAGACGGCGGCGCACAAGACGAAAACCGCCGGCAGGAAAAGTTCTGGCGTAAGCGCTCCCGAGGCGGCATTGACAATGAAGGCTACCGTTCCACAGGCCCGCCACAACGCAGTGAGTGCCCCCACCAGCAGCATGACGATGGCGATGTTCCTTACGGCGGTCATTCCCGACAGTGCCATTTTCCAGAGGGCGCGCCAGCTGAACCTGCGGATTTTTCCGTAGGTCATCAGCATTACGAATCCTATGGCGAGAGCGATTAACACGACGCCAAATTTATGTAATTTTACCCTATGATATTTTTCTTCGGACTTTTGCTCACTGCCATCGTTGTATTGTACCTGAACATCAGCAGGACCCTTCCCGGCAAAGGGGGGAAACTGCTGGCTCTCGGTTTTTTGCTTGGCATCTTTTTGAGCATGACCTTGCGGGACGGCGTTGTAGGCGCCATCCTCCTGACATTCTTTACCATCTGGATGTGTCAGGCCCTTTGGATGTTCATTTTGCTGGACGTCTTCCTGATGGGCCGTTTTTTCTGGCTCAGCCATAAAATGACCGGGTCGGGTTATCAAAAATCAAGCGCTAACTTTGTTTGTAAAAGTACGAGAGGCGTTCTTATCGCCAGCATCCTGCTGGCCCTCATCCTTATCGGGCTGGGCGTGCCCCATAATGCCGATTACCAGGTGCGTACCCAGGATGTCTCCCTGAAAACGGACTGCGATTCCTGCGGTTCCAAAAAGCCGTTTACTGCGGTCTATTTCAGCGATATACATTTTGCTCCGCTGTTCCGTACCGCAAAGCTTGAACGCCTGGCTGCCCAGGTGGATTCCATCGGGCCGGACTTCGTCCTTTTTGGCGGTGACCTGTCCGATGTAAATACCGCTACCATGGACGAATGGGGTTATGGCCCCCTCATGGCGAAGGTGGCCAAGTCCGCCAAGGTGGCCGCCATAGCCATCAACGGTAATCACGAGGCCATGCAGGAACGTAACGGTTCCAATACGCTGGCATGGCTCCGAAGCAACGGCTGGGTCACTATGGATGATTCTACCGCTTGTTTTAGGAAGGTTGGCGTCCCCGAAGTCTGCTTTACCGGCCGTACTGATTTCCAGGTGGCCCGTACCCGCGGTACCGAACGTAAACCTCTGGCGGATTTGGTGCCGCAGCAGTTCAAGTCTGACTCCTCTGGCGCTTACCGTAAAGTTAGCCCTTGGATCCTGCTGGACCACCAGCCAAAGGGTATTGAACCCGAATATTCGGGAATTTTGCCTGATTTCGCCCTTTCCGGCCATACTCACGATGGGCAGTTCTTCCCCGGAAACCTGATTATTGGCCTGGTTTGGCGCCTGGCATACGGTTTTGGCATGCTGGATGGGGTCCATTGGCTGGTCAGTTCCGGTATCGATTCCTGGGGCCCTCCCGTTCGCGTAGGGTCAGATACGGAGCTCTGGGTACTCCATTTCCTGTACCGCTGACGGGATTAACTATATTTCCCCCCATGGCTTTATGCATCGAATCTAATCATTTGGAAACGGTCCAGCGTATCCTTGCCCTCCATTTTGAAGGTATGGAAGTCTGGGCCCATGGCGCCCGTGTGACAGGAGTAGACCTTACTCCCGATACGGAACTGGAACTGGTGGTGATTTCCGAAAAACCCCTTTCCTTTGAAACCATGACCACCATTGAAAAGGCTTTTGTCGACAGCGGCTTGCCTTTCCGCGTGGATATTATGGATTGGGCCAAGCTGCCCGAATCCCTCCAGAAACAAATCAAGAAAGAGCACGACGTGGTTCAGTCCGTCGAAGAATCCTAGTATGAAACGTCTTCTTCCCCTTGTTCTGGTTGCATCCCTCGCAACCTCCCTGTTCGCCCAGGATGAAATTTCCCAGGCAAAGTCCCTGATTCAGAACGGCCAGTGCGCCGAGGCTATCGCCCCCCTCCAGAAGCTTTACAAGTCCAGCTTCCGCAAGTCTTCCGGTGAAAAGGCGACCGTCATGCTCACCGAATGCTACCTGCGCGAACATAACCGCGACGAGGCCGAAAAGGTTTCTTCCCGATTCCTGGAATACTATGTGAACACGGTCTACCGTGAACGCATGGAACTGGCCCACGCCATTGTCATGGTAGAAAAGGGCAACGTTTACGAAGGTGTCGAAGCCATGCTCCGCATCCTGGCCTACTCCAAGAATCCTGCCGCCCGTGCCCGTACCAAGGACGTGGTAGTACAGACTCTGGCCGCTTCCCTTTTGAACGCTGACCAGCTCCAGGCTCTCCTGGAAAAGTATCCGGTGGATAAGGATGTTATCGGCTGGATGCAGCTGCAGATTGGCCGTGAATGCCAGAACGTCAAGCGTTACCGCGCCGCCCGCTACTGGTACAAGAAGGTGGCCGCTTCTTCCGATATTTCCGAAAAGCTTCTGAGCACCGCCCAGCGTGGCATCGAGTCCCTGGAAGGCTACGGTGCCGGCATGCCCACCGTCCTGGTGCTGGCTCCCTTGTCCGGTGACTTCGCCGAATTCGGTGCCGCTGCCATTCAGGGTGTGATTCTCGCCCACGAACAGGCTGGCCTGGCTGGTAAGGTGAATATCCGTACCGCCGATACCCGCGCCGATGCCTCTCAGGCTCTCCTCCGTACCCAGCAGGCTATCAACCAGGATAGCGTGATTGCCGTGATCGGCCCCATCATGAGCGCTCCGGCTGCAACCGTCGGCGCCTGGCTGGGCAGCAACTTCCAGAACATCCCCATGCTGACTCCCACTGCAACGGATGACGGCATCGCCAAGATGGGTCCCAATATCTTCCAGGTGAACATCACCATGGATAACCTGGCCCACAAGATTGCAGACTTCGCTACCAACTGCCTGAACATCAAGGAGTTCGCCGTTCTTAGCCCCCTGGGTGATTACGGTGCTTCCATGAGCCAGAGCTTTACCCAGGCTGTTGAACGCCGCGGTGGTAACGTGGTCGCCTTCCGCAACTACGAAGAAGGCCGCCCCGACTACAAGACTGAATTTGACCTGCTCCGCGATGTCCGCTTCAAGCAGCTGAACCGCCGCCGCAACCTGGCCCGTGGCGCTTCCGACCTGGATGCCATCAACGCCAAGGAACGCAAGGCTTACATGGCTGACTCCACTTTCGATATCCCGGGTATCTTTATCCCCGCAACCAACCCCGGCGATGCAGGCCTCATGGCAGGTCAGGTGGCATTCAACAAGATTTCCGGTCGCCTGCTGGGCGCTTCCGGCTGGTATGGTCGCGAACTGCTGATCCAGGGCAAGCGTCTGGTGGACAGCTCCTACTTCAGCGTGCCGGCCCTGGACATGGGCGGCGACAACTCCGACCTCAAGAAGTTCGTGTCTGACTTCAAGGAACGCTGGGGCGATGAACCGGGCGAAGACAAGGTCAGCGGCCTCAGCTACGACGCTGCAAACATCGTGTTCAGCACCATCGCAAAGAAGCCCAACAGCCTGACCAACTCCATCAACAACACCGCCGTCTTCAAGGGCGTGTATGGAGACATCAAGTTCAAGCGTGGCGCCAACACCAACACCAAGATCGTTACGGTGAACAAGGGCAAGTTCGAAACTGTCGAAGGCTGCCCCGCCAGAAAGTAATTGCGGCTGCCGCCGGACGGTTCCGACGATATGGGGCCTGACGATATGGGTCCCGACGATATTGGGTCGCGACGACATCTAGCTGATTGCATTTAAAAAAAGAGTCCCCGCGGTTTAAAACTGCGGGGCTCTTGTTTCTAGGAGGAGAGAAATAAACTTTCTAGTCGTCGATGCCTGCGGGGCAGAGGGCTGCGGCTACGAATGCGGGGGATTCCCCACGGCGGTAGAAGGCGCGCAGCTCTTCGTCATCGATGATGTCGTCCAGGTTCACGGTGCCGGTGGCGTCCAGCTCTTCCTTGATCCTTGCCTTGAATGCCTGGAAGCCGGACTTGAGCAAGTAGAAGGACAGTGCCGATGTTTTGCGGAATATCTTCATGGGACCTCCACCAAGTATATCGCCTGGAACGAAAAAAAAATGTTTCTACATGTTGATTAGTTTGTGAATTGTTGAAAAGTTGTTGAATGTTTGTACTATTTATAGATTTTTTTTAGAGCTTTGACAACAGATTTTTTTATTCGTAAATAATAAGTAAGTTTAACCGTTTGCGTTTTTTGCCCGATTTTATATATGAAAATGCCGGTTTTTAAAAGTCTAACTTGTTGATTTTCATTAAATTACGGCATTTTAACCCTGTTTTTGACCGTATGCGGTTCCGTCGAGACGAATATTCCTGTCTGGAATAAGAACCTGCGACAATGTTTTCGAAAATGGGGGTGAAATAGCGAAAATCGGGGTCTTCTTTTTCTGTTGATAAAGTGTTTGTAATCTGTCGCAAATCACAACTTATCAACATCCCCCATAAACACCGGTGGTGCAATTTTCTAGATTTACCCTGATGTTTTCCAGATTCCTTTTGATATTCTGTCTTGCCCTGGCTTCTGTTGTCGCCTTTGCGGCCGACGAACACGATTTGACTCTTGCCCTGGATGCAAGGCAGGCCGCTTTGTGGGAAAAGGCCACCGAGGCCACCATGGCCCTGCGCTATAATGACGCCCTGAAGTATGCCAAGGAACTGCGCGCCGAGAACAAGGGCCTGGGCTGTATTCTGGAAGGGGTTGTCCGTATTAGTATTTATGACGACAAGGGGGATACCGCATCCCTCCATCATGCCGGCCGTAGCCTCGAGAAGTGTGAAGCCTCGGGACTGTGGGACGCCTTGCGCCGTTTCGAGATCGGCTATGTGCAGGGGGAGACCGGTCATTCTGTAAAAGGCGCCATGACCACCCGCTCCGCCGCCAAGGCCTTCGAGGATTCCAAGGAACTGGAGGCTCGCGCGTTCTTTGCCATTTACGCCTACTATATCGACAAGAGTTTCAGTTGGGTTCCCTTCAAGTCCGACAACCGTGCCGAATACCTTTCCGTTTTGGATAGCGCCTCCAAGGTGTCGGGCCGCTTCTGGCCCCTGTTCCTTACGCCCCTGGTCTGGATGCACTACGACAAGGAAGATTACGCCACCGGCCTGAAGCTTGCCGAACGTGGCCTGGCCCGCGCACCGGGAAATCCCGTGATGCTCCAGATCAAGGCCGACATGCTTTACCGCCTGAAGCGTTATGATGAAGCCGCCCGGATTTACGAAGAGAGTGCTGCCGCCTATCTGGAACGTACTGGCGCCTCCATTCGATACTGGTGTTCCGTGCTGAACCTGATCCGCATTCATAACGATGCCGGCCGAAAAGAGAAGGCGGCGGAATGGCGTGCCAAGCTGGATAATCCCAAGTACAGGGCCCTTGAAAAATGGATGCCCGGATCCTTGATGGATGACTTAAATAAACGCGACCTGATTTAAAAAATTTTGATGTAAAAAATGCTGATTTTGAATAAATTTCGGCATTTTTTATTTTGTTAACAATTTTTAACGAAAACTCCCGGATTTTCCTGCGTGTTAATAGGAAAGAACCATTAACCGTCAGGAGGCATTATGACTGGGAATTGTTTGCGGGTGGGCTTCTTTCTCGATGGCTACACCCTGAAAAAGGTGAACGAGTACTACAGGGTCCACCACCGCTACCACGCAAGTCTGGATTTGCGGGGGCTCAAGTTCTGGGTGCAGTTGCAGATCCAGCGCTACTTCAACAGGGCCAATCGGGTTGTCGCCCTGGAGTCCCATTATTATCACCCCCAGAGGAACCCCCACATTTACGCCAGGGGGGTCAAGGGTGTGTTCAAGTTCGAGTTCGAACTTATGAATGCGGGGTATCAGGTCCATTACAGCGACCTTCCTGTAGACGATGGCCACATGGGGCCGAACCTGGGGCTGATCAAGGACGCCGAGATGTTTGCCGCATACTGCGATATGGATGCGGTGGTACTGCTCAGCACCCAGGGGCAATATGTTCCCCTTGTAGATAGGCTCAAGAAAATGGGGGTGCCTGTGCTTCTGCTGGGCTGGAGTTTTAGCTACCCCAAGAACAGCCGCTATGTGCACTGGAGGACCGATACGGGGCTCAGGTTACGCTGTGCGCACTACGTTGCCATGGAGCGGATTCTGGACCACGATCCTGCAAACGATATTCCGCCTACGGGATTCTTCTTTCGCCCCCAGGTTGGGACCGCCCCGGATGTTGCAGTCGGCGGTGGCGGTTTGACCTGCGTGACGGATGGCGGGCTGGCTGTGGGCCGTTTTGCAGATGACGGATTGGCGGGCATGAAAAAAGCCCAGGGGCCAAATGACCTCTGGGCGAAATGCGAAGCTCCGGAGAGTATTAAAGCTTGTTTTCCTGCTTTGTCTGCCAGTCGCTGTGGAAGATCCATGTGAGGCGCAGACCCAGGAAGAAGGTGTCGCCGTTGTTGTCGGTGTCGTCGCCGATATATTCGGTGTTGACCAGTTCCTTGCCTTCGACGCTGAGTTCATTGTAGCGTACGAAGCGGTAACCGACATAGACGCCCAATGCCAGGTGGTCGAATTCCAGGCGGCCTTCCAGTTCGCTGTTGACTGTGGTGGCCATGGCGCTGTAGTAGCGGTTACGGAAGTTGTAGGTTTCGCCACCGCTCAAGTCAGTGACTTCGAAGTTAGAGGCGAAGTGGATGTTGATCAGGTTGAAACCGAAACCGACGGCGGGGATCAAGTTGATGAAGGTGTTTTCGCCGAAGAGCTTCCAGCCGAACATCCAGTCGGCGCCGTAGCTGTACCACTTGACGTCGTACAGGGGGAACTTCATGGAGCTTCCGTCTTCGGCGTATGCCTTGTAGGTATTGCTGGGACGTTCAGAAATCTGGGTGGGCATGAAGTTCATGTCGATCCAGGTTTGGAACTGCTTGTACTGGGCGCCGAAGATGGCGTGGAGACCCAGGTAGTAGTCGTCAAAGGTTTTGTACTTCATCTTGCCACCGCTGTAGAAGACGTCGCCTTCATCGGTGGACACGGTATGACCGCCCTTTACGAAGGCCAGGTGGTTCACGTAGCTCTGGAAGTCATCGTGCATGATGCGGAAATCGGTGCCGAAGGATACGAATCCGCGGATATGGTCCTTGTCGTAGAAACCGGATTCGGCTTCAGCGAAGGAAGAGTTTGCCAGAGCGAGTACGCTAAGGACAGCTGCAGTCAAAAAAGAGGTTATCTTTGTCTTCATAAAAGATCCCATTTATAAATTCCGGACATATAAGATACATTATGTTGAGGATTTTTGCAGTGGAAAATTTGTTAAAGCGTTAAAAATCAACGATTTACGATGAATTTGAGGATTAAAGATGTTGACTTTTGGTGGAAAAGTCGGGGCATTGGGGATTTTGATCGCCTTGATAATGGTGGGCTGCGGGTCCGAACCTGCTAAAAAAGAGAAGAACGTTGAAGCCGTTCAGCAGGACTGCGGCAGTTCCATTCAGAAAAATTGGCAGGTTGTGGCGGGGGATGAACGCGCCCGGACCAACCTTCTGTGGGTGGATTCCGCCTGCGGGGAACAGGTGGCCGCTATCCGCTCCATCGTGGGGGCCGACACCTTGGAGAAAATCTTTGTGCTTCGGGATTCTGCCGCCTTTACCGCGGGGGGCGCCTTGCCCGGGGAACTGTCTAGCGCCATGGTGCTGCGGACGCCTCTCCAGAGGGTGGCGGTACTTTCGTCGGCCCAGATTGGCTACATGCTTCGCCTCGGTGTGGAAGACCGCATTATAGCGGTAGGTGCCGGGAAGTACATTGCGGATTCTACTTTGTACGCAAAGGCCGCCGCAGGGCAGGTCGCAGAAGTAAGCCCCGACGGCATGAATGTGGATTACGAGAAGCTCATCGCCTTAAAGCCGGACCTGGTCATGACCTTTGTCACAGGCGGTTCCCAGGACGATTACGACCGTATGGAAAAGCTGGGCATACCCGTAATGCTTACCTCCGAATGGCAGGAGAATTCCCTTGAGGCCAAGGCGGCGTGGATCAAGCTTTATAGTTCCCTGTTTAACGTAGAAATGCCCGACGAAAAAAAGGATTCGGAGTCTTTCTCTGATTCCCTTGTTTATGGAGATCCGGCAGGAAGCGCCGACCCCTGTGTAGAACAGAAGGTAGTGCGTTCCGGGCAAAATGAAAAGCGTGGTTTTAAGGTTGTGGCAAGGGGCCCCCGGGTTCTTGCGGGCATGAGCTATGGCGGCGTGTGGTACGCCCCCGGTGGACGTAGCTATACTGCCGACCTGATCAGAAAAGCAGGCGGCTGCTACTTGTGGGCGTCCGACACTACCCGCGAACTGAAGCTCACCATTGAAGATGTGATGGCCCTGGCAGACTCCGTCGATATTTGGATTAACCCCGGTATGTTCGGCACTCCCGAAGAAATCCTGGCTGCGGAGCCCCGCGCCGCCTACATCAAGGCTTTCAAGGAGAAGAAGGTCTTGCAGAATGATGGGCGCAAGGGCCCCGGTGGCGGAAACGATTTCTTTGAAGGTGCGGTGGCAAGGCCCGACGAATTGGTGGAGAATCTCTCCAGCCTGATTTCCACGACCGCCAAAAAGCCCGTTTCCGGGAATCCGGCATTTGAATGGTACCGCAATATTTTCTAATATTTACAATATGATGAAACCTCATACAGGTATAGGTGACTGGATTTCGGCCAATTATGAGCTGGGTACCCCGTTTTTGCAGCAGGTACCTCGCGATTGTGCTGACTATTTGCTTTTGAATGCCCAGATTCGTGAATACGATACGGGCGAGATTATTATTAACGGTGGCGTTATCGGTGATTCGTTCTGCGTGTTGCAGAGTGGTCGCGCCATGATTTGCGGTCAGATTCTTGCTGACGGTCATTACAATATGCTGGCTTCCCTGGAAGCAGGTGCATGCTTCGGTGAAATGTCCATCATTTGTAACGAACCTACCAGCAATACGGTGATCGCCGCCGAAGATGGCTGCACCGTGCTCCACATTCCCCGCGAAGAGTTTGTGAAGTTCCTGGACAAGAACCCCAGCATCATGGTGTACTTGTACAAGGTGGTGGCAGACCGACTCCGCGCCAAGAACAAGGCATTCGATGAATTTGAACGTCTTTCCTTGTTGGCTTCCGGTAAGGTTCTTCCCTTTATCGACTTTGCCCAGACCATGGAAAAGAGCCGCGTCACTGGCACCGTGATTTTCGAGTGCAATGGCGAAAAGGGCTTTATCGCCTTTAGAGATGGTCGAATTTGCTGTGCCAAGTGCGGTAAACTGGCAGGCCCAGACGCCTTTGAAAAAATGCTTTCATGGGGCGACGAAACCTTGTACAAGTTGGATACCCACTTGATGCCGGAAGTTGTAAACATCAACCAGATGACTGATACAACTAGCCTCATCCTGGATGCTCTCAGAAATATTGATGAAAAACAAAACGGTGGTCAGTAAGTTGACCCCAAAACACGCCCCGGCATGGGGCGAAGGATAAAAAGATGAATTACGCAGACGCTGGTGTATCTCTGGCCCGTGCAGACGAAGCAATGGTCGGAGTCAAGAAGTCCGTCCGTACCACCTTTAACGAAGGCGTTCTCGGTGACGTTGGCAACTTCGGTGGCCTCTTCACCCTCAACCACCTTGGCATGAAGGACCCCGTTCTCGTCAGCTCCGTTGACGGTGTGGGTACCAAGCTCAAGGTTGATATCGAAATGGGCACTCATACTCTGCCCGGTCAGGATATCGTGAACCACTGCTGCGACGATATTCTCGTCCAGGGCGCACGTCCGCTGTTCTTCCTCGACTACGTTGCTACCGGCCGTCTCGAACCGGGTGTCATGGACCAGCTGGTCGCAGGTATGGCTAAGGCTTGCCGCGAAAACGGTCTCGTGCTCATCGGTGGCGAAACTGCAGAAATGCCGGGCTTCTACGGTCCGGGTGACTACGATATCTCCGGTACCATCGTGGGTGTCGTAGAACGCGAAAACATCATCGACGGCAAGAAGATCAAGCCGGGTACCATCATCCTCGGTCTCCCGTCCACCGGTCTCCACACCAACGGTTACTCTCTCGCTCGTAAGGTTCTCTTCGACGTTGCCGGCTACAAGGTTGACACTCCGCTGGAAGGCACCGACATGACCATCGGCGAAGCTCTCACCATGCCGCACCGCAGCTACTACCCCAGCCTCATCGATCTCTGCAACAAGAAGATCATCCAGGGTCTCGCTCACATCACTGGTTCCGGCTACCAGGGTAACATTCCCCGTATCCTCCCGGATGACGTGGACGTTGTCATTGACCGTACCTCCTGGGATCCGTCCCCGATCTTCAAGCTCATCCAGAAGGAAGGCTCCGTGGAGAAGGACGAAATGTACTCTACCTTCAACATGGGCATGGGTATGTTGATCTTCATCGATCCGGCTGACAAGGCTGAAGTTGTTGCTCATCTCGAAGCCAAGGGCGAAAAGTGGGTGCAGGTCGGCGAAGTTGTTGCCGGCTCCAAGCAGGTCAAGTTCAAGGACTAAAATGCTTCTTGCCCTTAATGAAGGGTGAGTTACAAGAAAAAGGCAGTGGAAAACGGAGAACTCCGTGAAATCCACCGCCTTTTTGTTATGTTGTATGAAATCTCGGTGGTTTTTGGGCGAAATCGGACTGTTTTTTTTAAAAAAAAACGTCCATTTGGACGGATTTTACCCTAATTGAAGTGCGTTTGGGACTATTTATTTTAGATAAAGTAAATAAAAGGCGGTGGAAAACGGAGAAAATCCGCGAAATCCACTGCCTTTTTTGAATCACTGCCTTTTTTGAATTACACCAATATTGGATTTGAATTCATTTTGAGTACATTTCGGGAACATTTTCAGCTTTCAAAAAGGTTTCAACTGTTTGAAAATGTGCTTTGTGAATATATTTTTACCCCCGAGTGTAGAATTGTGTCGTGTTTGGGTTTGGCACATATGAGAGAGAGGTATTATGAAACATCCCTTTTATAAAAGTTTAGTGGCTGCTGGTGCCTTGACGGTTGCTGGCGCCTTTGTGGCTTGTAGCAGTGACAGCAGTTCCGATGGACCGGGTACAGGTCCCGTTAACGATCTTTGCTCCGGTATCGTCGCTACGGAACAGGTTTCTGTAGTAGACCTGGGTTCTGTCAAGCTTCTGGTTTATCCCCGTGGAATTGACGGTGTCGGCAAGGTGACCTTGGCTAACGGCTATGCCTATGGTACCTACGATGGTATCAACATCTACGATAACGAAGGCAATGTGGTCATGGAAGCCGGCTATGCTGACTTGGTAAACAAGTGCGAAGCAACCTCTACGCCGGACCCGTCTGATCCCAACTCCTCTGAATCAACTCCCATTGTCGGCCCCGGTGGCACCCAGGAAATTACCAGCTCTGAATCAACTCCCATTGTTGGCCCTGGTGGTACTCAGGAAATCACCAGCTCCGAATCTACCCCCATTGTCGGCCCCGGTGGAACTCAGGAAGAAATTTCCAGCAGCGAAACTGTAAAGCCCTCCCTGGAAAATGGCTTCCCCTCTATTGAATCTTATGGCGCTCCTCCGGCAGAATACACCAAGGACATCTTGAGCAACGGCCAGACCGGTTGGAACTCCCGTTACTGGGACGCCTGTAAGCCTCACTGCTCCTGGATCAGCAATGGTGAAGAAGGCAAGACCGATACCACCACCCAGGCAAGCTACGAAGCCGGTATGACTACCGCCCGTAACTGCAACATCCACGACGTGGAAGTTCCCACCTTTACTTTGGGCCACGCCGTTCAGCAGTACTGGATGGGTTACGAAGGAACCAACAGCGCCTGTGGCGAAGCCAAGGATAAGGGTGTGTTCACTTGCACCGACATGGCTCCCATCGCTGTTAACGATACTCTTTCCTATGCATACGTGGCAGGTCCCGGCTCCGCAACTTCTTGCGGTAAGTGCTTCCACTTGCAGTACAACGGCTCCTTCAAGGATGCTAGCGCCAACAATGCTGCCAAGGCTACCCACAAGGCTCTTAAGGGCAAGCACATGGTGGTCATGACTTCCAACATTGGTCACGATGTGGAAGTGGGCCAGTTCGACTTGATGGTTCCGGGTGGTGGCGTGGGCGCCTTTGACGCACTCTCTGTCCAGGTGAACGGTGCAGACGTGAACTGGGGCGCAGGCTTCGGCGGCTTCCTCACTGAATGCCAGAGCAAGCTTGGCTACGACAACACTCTCGAATCTTACCAGACCTGCGTGAAGGATATGTGCGATGCCGCCTTCGGTAATGCTGGCCTTCCCAACCTGCTCCGCGGTTGCCACTGGTTTGCTGACTGGTTCATGGCTGCCGACAATCCCACCTACAACTGGGAAGAAGTGGAATGCCCGCAGTACCTGATCGACCATTACATGACTACCATCAATAAGGAAAAGTCCAACAACTACGCATGGCACACCGACTGGTCTACCTACAAGGCTGGCGATCCGCTGGAAACTTTGGAATGCACCGATAAGGGCTGCGAATGCCCCGACGAAATGGCAGCCAAGGGCGCCTGCAAGAAGTAATCGATTCGATTCCTTAGCGTTTAAAGGGTCTCCTCCGGGAGGCCCTTTTTGCGTTGGTGATGTTCCTTGTTGCGTCTGTTCCAACGGATCTATAAGGTATGCGGTTTATTATTTTGCGAACCCCCATTATGGGGATTATTTTTAGGTCGCGGTGCAGAATGGGTTTGGGCCGCTTATGGAGTGTTTATGAAAATGTTTGGTGTTGGCGCCGTTGCGGCGTGTGTTTTGGGTCTTTCGGTAAGTGCATCTGCCATTAAGGCCAATGTCAATTTGAGCATCGGCAAGAATCTTTATGTAGATGGTGCCCTCAATTCCAACTGGAAACCTGATGTCTATACTGATGGTCATCTGGATTTTAATCAGGTGGCCTCGGCGAAGGAACTGGCCCTGAATGTGGGGGAGGGGCCGTCCAGAATTTTTATTACCTGGGAGACTCGCGGCGATGAAGCCTGGGTAGGCGACGAATATGTTCATGCGGCGAGCTGCCAGCACTTTCCTACGGAAGGATCCAGCCTGCAGAACTTCAAGATTCTGACCTCCGGAAATTCCACCGACGGTGTTGACGGTGACTGGGAAGTTGTGGCCCAGGTTGGCGAAAGTGGCGCCATGAGCCGCGGCATCGCGGTAGATTTTGCAGGCAAGTCCTGGTTCAAGATCGTGGCCGACGAAGCCGTCAAGAACCTGGAAGAAATTGGCGCCTACGACTTGAGCGATGGCGGAAACGACACCTGGTTCTTTATGGGCACCAGCATCAGCCAGATGGGCCTGAAGCAGACAGAAGTGGACTCCAACTTTTCTCAGTTGATTCACGCCCGCTATCCCGATTACTACCCTGCAATGCTCCGCGGCGGCATCGGTTGCGTGAACACCACGGGCGTGGTCGAAGGCCTCAAGTATTATGGCGAGTATGCCGGCAATGTCAAGTTCTGGGCCATCGAAATGGGAACCAACGACGCCTGGGGCGATAAAACTGGCTGGAACGTTCAGACCTTCAAGACCAACATGCAGGAAATCATTGACACGGCGAAAGCTCACGGGGTAACGCCCATTATCGCCCGCATGATCGCCACCAATCCCGACATCGCCGAGTGGCAAGTGTACCAGGGTTACCTCGATGCCATCGACGAGCTGACCGAAACAAACAACCTGCCTAAGGGCCCGGATTTTTACGATTACTTCTCCAAGCACCCCGAAGAACTCTCTGCCAGCGATGGCGTGCATCCCGCCGAAAAGGGTGCGCAGAGCATGCACCGTCTGTGGGCTGAAGCCGTTGCGACTTTGTACGAAAATGGATTTGGGGACGCAGACAACGAGAACGCTAACCAGGAAAAGGACGATAAAGAGGGAATCGTTTCGTCCAAGGTGAACTTCAAGGTGCCGCAGGTAAGTGTCGTCGGAAGGACCGTCTCTGTGTCGGGCGTCCAGGAATCTGCCCAGGTGGTAATCATGGATGCCATGGGACATATGGTTGTAAATCGCAATCTTCCTACAGGAAATTACTTTGTCATAATCCGCGGTAAGAAACTTTCCTACAGCGCCAAGGTTACGGTTAGGTAATAAAAATTTGCGTATTTAAATCCTGCACATTTTATAAAAAAATGGGATGCCCCGCAGGTAAGCGGGGCTTTTCTGTTTGTTGTGATTATGCATCAGTATAAACTACACATCTTGACAATGTAGTTTACGTAGTTTATATTGTAGTATATGAATGAAATGGAAAGTATAGAAAGTCGGATTGCACTCTTGCCCAAGGGTTCCATCACCAAGAAGGTCATCCAGGGCAAGGACCGTTATTACCTGCAGTGGCGCGAGGGCGATAAGGTCAGGAACCGCTATGTCAAGGAGGCGGAGCTGCCGGAGCTTTCTGCCCAGATTGCCGAGCGCAAGGGGTTGCAGCAAAGGCTGGTGGAACTTCAGGTTGCGTCGGTGCAGCGCTCCCTTATGGTGTCCGAGGGGGCGCAGTCGTCTGCGGAATTTCTCATGGGCAGTTTCGCTGCCGAAAGGCGGGCGTCCTACAGTGTGGCGCCTTACGAGTCTCAGGACCGCATGGTGAATTTCTTTCTTTCACTTGGTCTGGGCTTTTGCCTGGAGGCCAGGGCAAGGCAGCTTCCCGTGAACGGCACCGACCTGAGTGTGGACTGGGTATTCTATAACCGTATGCTCCATTGCCATGTGCTGGTGAACCTGAAGGATGGCAAATTCCGGAAGACCGATTTAGATCAGCTGGGAACCTGTGTCAGGCATTACCGGGACAAGGTCATGCAGCCTGGCGACAACCCTCCCGTGGGAATCCTGCTCACTACAAGCCGCGGGCCCAAAATGGTGGAGTTTGCCACCAGTGTCGCCAAGAGCGATTTCGCCTCTGTCTATAAGCCCAAATTGCCGACCAGGCACCAGCTGCTGGACTTCATGGAAAAAAGCGACTTGCTGAAAGGCGAGAGAGTGTAGTTGAGTTACTTTAAAGTCCGTAAAACAAACACGAATCTATTGACTTGAATGTGAATTTTGTTCTATATTCAAGTCATTAGCATTTCTCTTATTCACAGCTAGAAACTTCGACATTTCAAGACACGGTGAGTAAGACGAAACGAACGCGTCTGCCGCCAGGTTAACCTTGGCGCCATCGCTTGGCGTAATGCATCTTCAATTTCTTGAATGTGCATTTGCTGGGTGACCAGAATATGGGGCGCGGGTCGTTCGTGTTTGTTTGTGTCGGGCTGTCGAAGGCCTCTAGCTGACAAATGCCTGCGATTCCGCGCCTTTTTTCTATGGCTTTTTTGTGGGAAATTGTTGTTTCGTCTAGAAAAATGTACGCAGTGTTTAAATTACGCCTAGAAAAATGTGAATATCGCTCGAAATTCATCAAGAAAAATGTATATATAGAGTATGAAGCGTTTTCTTTATGAAGATCTACTGAAATGGAAAAATAGCGCGCACCGTAAACCCCTCATTTTGGAGGGGGCAAGGCAGGTCGGCAAAACATGGCTGCTCAAGGAATTCGGAAAGAACGAATTCGAGAATGTCGCCTACATAAACTGCGATACGGACGATTCCTCTAGGTTCCTGTTCGCGGACTTCAACATCGACAGGATTTTGCGAGCTGTTTCCGCCATTACTTCACTGGTCGTGGAACCAGGCAAAACGCTTATCATCTTTGACGAAATCCAGCAGCAGCCAGAGGGACTGACTGCATTAAAGTATTTTTGCGAGAATGCGCCCGAATACCATGTCGTTGTCGCAGGTTCCCTGCTCGGGCTTCAGGTCCATTCCGGCTCAGGATTCCCAGTAGGAAAAGTGGATAGGCTCAAGCTGAGCCCGCTATCATTTAGCGAATTTCTCGATGCCCTTGGCGAAAAAAATCTGCTGATGCACCTAAACGCGTTCAGGTTCGACGAATATGCCGTCCTGAAGACCAAATTGATAGAACTTTTAAGACAGTATTATTATGTGGGGGGAATGCCCGAGGCGGTACTCGCTTATGTGGATCGCAAGAACATCCTTGAAGTCCGTGAAATCCAGAAACGGATTCTCGACGATTATCGGGATGATTTCTCCAAGCACATTCCCTCCAACGAACTTGCGAAAGTTTCCGCCGTATGGAACTCGATCCCAAGCCAACTGGCTAAAGAGAACAAGAAATTTATATGGGGTGCGCTCCGCAAGGGCGGCAGGGCGAAGGAGTACGAAAACGCAGTCCAGTGGCTCATCAACGCGGGGCTCGTCCATAAGGTTTGCCGAATCAACAAGGTCGAAATGCCCGTCAAGTTTTACGAAGACATGGGCTGCTTCAAGCTCTTTGTAAACGATCTCGGGCTTCTCGGCGCCATGTCAGACATTCCCGCCAAGGAAATTCTGGCCGAGTCCAAGATGATAACGGAATACAAGGGGGCGTTTACCGAGCAATATGTCGCCCAGCAATACATCGCGACCATGAGACAGCCCCTGTATTACTACACGAACGAAAATTCAACTTCGGAAATTGATTTTGTCTTTCAGCATGGAGCCGTTTACCCCACCGAAGTCAAGGCTGAAGAAAACCTCAAGGCGAAATCCCTTTCGACGGTGCTGAAAACAAACGCGCAGCTAAAGGGCATCCGATTTTCCATGTCGGATTACCGCGAGCAGGAGCAGATGGTCAACGTGCCGCTCTACCTGGTGGAATTCTATTTGAAGTGGATAGCCTCGGAAGGACTTTGAAACTTGGGTGTTCCCCCGTACGGTCAAAACGGGTCAAAACGGGTCAAATAAATATGGCCTTGGTTGACCATAAAAGTGATTTTATTCTATATTCATCTCCATAAGAGTTCTCTTATTCACAGCTAGAAACTTCGACATTTCAAGACACGGTGAGTAAGACGAAACGACGTGCTTGCCGCCCGGTTTACCGGACGGCCATGTTTTGCGTTGTGTGCATTCTGGATGAATGTACGCTAGATTGTGCAATTGGGCGCGGATCGTCGTATTTATTTGTGTCAGGTTGTCGAAGGCCTCTAGCTGATAAATGCGTTCGGTCTGGCGCCTTTTTTCGTTTGGTCCGAGCCGTATAAGGGCGCTCGGTGAGTTTTGTAGAAACTCTTGATGCTCGGTCATGAATAAACCTTGTAAGCAAGTTTTTCTATGACTCTCGCAATGTGAGTTTTGCTCTCGTTCTCGGCTAGGAACTTCGACACTCTTTTCGCACAAGGAACAGGACAAATCTCGGATGCCCATGAGTGCCATGGGCGCATTGTACCCTGGGGGTCGTGTACCCAGTGGTCTCGACCTCGCTTTTGTGCAATTGCGCCAAGGCGTTTTGGCGTATGGCGAAATCTGGCTTGGCGCCTATGGTGTGCCGCCGGAGTCGTCCGCGAGTTTTGTTTTTGAATTGTAGAATGTCGCAACTTTCGGCGAGAAGCAGCAATGCTCCTCGCCTTTTTGTTTTGTGCAGGTGCCGCATCAAATGCTGGAAAGTGCTGCCGTAAAATCAGGCTAGGAACATCGCTCCGAACGAAGGGCTGAACTCAGGTTCAACCCTTTTTGATTGGAGCGAGTAGATGGCTACGGTAGGAAATAGCGATCTTGTAAAGCAATTAAGAACATGTTTGGGAGATGTTCATTTTGATGAGGATTTAGCTGTAATCAGCCATTACCTGTCTCTGCAGGGATCGCCTCAAGCTTTACACTACGAGTCTATTCTGAGAAAAAATGGAGTTGATTTAAATAAGCTTCCAAGTAAGGCTGAATATCTGAAAAATTTTGCGCAGTATCCTCCAAAGAGAAATCCAAAATTTTCTTTTATCGATTTGTTTGCTGGTATAGGTGGTTTTAGACTTGCGATGCAAGAGAACGGCGGAGAATGCGTTTTTACGAGTGAATGGGATTCTTCTGCGAAGCAAACATATTCTGTGAATTATGCAGACGTTCCTTTCGGTGATATAACGAAAGTTGATCCTAAAACAATTCCTGATTTTGATGTGCTAACAGGAGGCTTTCCTTGTCAGCCTTTTAGCTCTATAGGAAAACGCGAAGGGTTTGAACATAAGACTCAGGGGACTTTGTTCTTCTATATCGCGAATATCGTGAAGGTTAAACAACCCAAGGCATTCCTGTTGGAAAATGTTCCTGGACTTGTAAATCATAATGACGGAAAAACACTTGAAATCATTATGGAAACCTTAAAGAAGGAATTGAATTATGAGGTCTTTATTAAGGTTTTAAATAGTGCTGATTACAAGGTCCCCCAAGAACGAAAGCGCCTTTACATTGTTGGTTTTAGAAAGGATTTGAAAATTACTGATTTTGAATTTCCCAAACCTTGCGATAAGAAAATCGGTATTGGTCAGTTTGTTGAGGTTGATGCGGAAGGACCTTCAATTTCAGAACATTTGCAGAAGTCGTACATCTACAAAAAGGATGATGGTCATCCAGAAATTATTGATGCAACATCAGACTTTCCTGTAAAGACCCTTTGTGCGTCGTATCATAAGATTCAGCGAATTACAGGAACCTTTGTAAGAGGAGGAAAAACAGGGCTTCGTCTTCTTACAGAAAAAGAGTGTAAAGCCATTATGGGGTATCCACAGGAATTCAAGATTCCTGTTTCGAGGACTCAAATGTACCACCAGTTTGGAAATTCTGTTGCTGTTCCTGTTGTGAAGGCTATTTCCAAAAAGATTGCAGAAAAACTGGAGGGCTAATATGGCAAGTGTAAAAGATATCATTTCCAGTATTTTTAGAAAATTTGAGAATGAAGAGTTGTCGCCCGAATTTATTCGTGATGAAGCAAATGAAGTTTGTGACATTCTAGGAATTTCAAGGGTTGGAGATCCGGGAAGAACTGCACGCGAATTTGCAGAAAGGGGATTTGTATCAAAATATAATGGGACGTGCAAATACTCTCCAGATGCAATAAATTTAACGTTGAGAAATGAATTCGAGTCTTACGAGTATGTTTATGCTTATGCAGATTATGAAAGTAAGATGCAAATACATAGTCAAAAGAAGTTTAAAGATTTACTTGTTCAAATAAAAAAAATTATTGAAGAGGATTCTGATAAAAAGCGTCAAGCAGAACAAGAATTACATTTAAACGAAGCATTGAAAACATCAAGTTTAGTTTTCCCTTTAGTTGATGAAAATGAGTTTGCTGCAGGTTTAAATGTTGAACAACTTTTAGATAAACTTGCTGAATGTTTGAAAGAAATACATGACAGATATAAGGTTAAGGGTTATCCTATTTTTGGTTTCAGATATGGACATATTATCGCTAAGAAAAATTTGAGCATTAATAAAATTGTTCAAAAGGCAAGCCTTTTATCAAGTGATATAAAAACTTCATTACATACCCTTATTCGCAACGGAGTTGCTGCATTTGAATTTGCTTCACATGAAGGTTGTATTGGTGATGCAAATGTTTTAAAAGTTGATTTAGATGATGTTGATTATTGTTCATTAGAATTAGAGGATTCTCCGAAAAAAAACAATCCCTCTTTCACCCCCTCCCAAATCATCTACTATGGTGTTCCGGGCTGTGGCAAGTCCAATACGATTAAGGAAAAGTTGAAGAGTGTCCCTGACTTTAACAAGGTCTGCGTTGTCTTCCATCCGGATTATACAAATTCAGAATTCATTGGCCAGATTCGTCCAAAGATAAGGAACCATTCCGTAACTTATGAATTTGTGGCAGGCCCTTTTGCAAAAATTTTGCGCCGTGCCTACTTGAATCCGAACCAAGAGTTTTATTTGGTCATTGATGAAATCAATCGCGGGAAAGCTTCGGCAATTCTTGGCGAAGTTTTCCAGCTGTGTGACCGCATAAAGCCTAATGATGAAAAGGACGAGTTTGGCTACGGTCCCAGTTGGAGTGTATATGGCATTGATCATGAAGATTTGAACGACTACATTCGCGATATCAGGAGCTTTGCAAATGAATCTCACGACGGTTGTGACACTCCGGTAGAATTTTCTGAAGAAGACGGAAGGGGCGAAGTTTCTGCCTATAAATCGATAGACATTAACTGGCTGGGTTTTGGTGAAAATGGAAAACTTCATTTCACCGAGAATACGGCAATCCGTTTGCCGCCCAACCTTTCCATTTTTGCAACCATGAATACTAGCGACCAGAATGTATTCACTTTGGATAATGCGTTCCAGCGTCGCTTTGATATGGAACTGGTCTGCAATGAATTTGCAAAAGGTAGCGTTGACGGTTTTAAAACCGAAGCTTTCCGCAATCAGCACGATGCAAAAATTGCTGGAACAGAAACTTCCTGGGGCGAATTCTGGGAATGGGCCAACAATAAGATTACGCAGGTGCTTAAGGGCCTTTCCAGTACCGAAGACAAGCGTCTTGGCGTTTGGTTTGTTTGCAACGTGAATGGCGAAATTCCAGAAAAGATTTTTGCCGAAAAGGTCCTGAAGTATTTGTGGGATGATGCTTTCAAGTTCAAGCGCCCTCAGATTTTTGCCGAAGGTTGTGATACGCTAGAAACCCTGATTTCAAAATTCCATGAACTCAAATTTGGGGTGTTTAAGAGTTTTGGGGCGTGATAGCTACAAAAATTAGAAATACTCTGCGTTTTTGCCGTTATTTCGATATAAAATACTTTGCGTTTTTAACATTAATAAGCAGTAGAATACCTTGCGTTTTTTATGTTTATTAAGTATATTATGAGCATCCGGGACTGATCTCATGATTACTTTTAGACGCAAGATTTATCAAGAACTTCTGAATTGGAAGGAAGAATCCAAAGGTCGAGAAGCCCTTCTTATAGAGGGCGCGCGTCGTATTGGAAAAAGTACCATCGTAGAAGAATTCGCGAAAAACGAATACCGTTCCTACATTCTGATTGATTTTAATGACTGCGAAAAGGCTGTACTAGATGCCTTTGATAAAATGAATGATCTTTCGGCATTTTTCAATATCCTTTCATATACTTATGGCGTGAATCTCTACCCGAGGGAATCCCTGATTATTTTTGATGAGGTGCAAAGATTTCCGAAGGCAAGGCAATCCATCAAAAAGTTGGTGAAAGACGGCAGGTTCGATTATATTGAAACAGGCTCTCTTATTTCCATTTACGAAAATGTCAAGGATATTACCATCCCCTCGGAAGAAACATCCATCCAGATGTTCCCCATGGATTTTGAGGAATTTTGCTGGGCGATGGATAAGCCGAATATATGTGACTTTATCCGCGATGCGTTTTCAAGGAAGAAGGCGTTGGATGAACCACTCCATAAGGAGTGCATGCGTCTATTCAAACAGTATATTCTGATAGGGGGCATGCCACAATCCATTGTCGCATTCCTTGAAAACACCTACAGCTTTGACTATAGCGACAAGGCAAAGCGCAAGATTATTGAACTCTACAAAAAGGATGTTCAAAAAATCAAGGGCTCATATAAGGGGAAAGTCCTTTCGACATTTGAACAGATTCCTGCATTTTTGTCTAAGCACGAAAAGCGAGTTGTATTTTCAAAGATCGCTGGGGGACTCGGTAGTGAAAATAGCTATGAGAATACCTTCCTGTGGCTTTCCAATTCCATGATTGCAAACAACTGTTTCAAGTGCTCCGATCCAAATATTGGCTTTGGCTTGAACGCGGACGATTCCGCAGTCAAGTGCTATATGGGCGATACAGGCCTTTTGTTCTCTATGGCTTTTGGCGAAAACCAGATTTCAAAGGAATCCTTGTACAAGGAAATCATGAACGAAAAGCTTGCGATTAATAAGGGTATGCTCTTTGAAAATGTCATTGCGCAGATGCTTGTATCTCAAGGACATAAGCTTTATTTTTATACCCATTTCAATCAGGAAAAACATCGCAACGATATTGAAATTGATTTTATGATTAGTGAATCTGATTCGGTAGGTTCAAGAATCATTCCAATCGAAGTCAAGTCTTCAAAAAATTACACCACCACATCGCTTGAATCGTTTAAGAAGAAATTCAAAAAGCGTATTAAGACTTCTTATATAATCCATCCGAAGAATTTTGCCATTCGGGACGATGATACTGTTTGCATTCCGCCTTATATGGCAATCTGCTTGTGAGATCACAAATGCAAAAGCTAAACGATTACTGCACTTGCGAAGCGAAATTGCGTGGCGATGAATTTGTCGGCATCCGTAATGACGGTTGTCTTGAAATTTGTTTTCCTGCTGGATACTTTAAGAATGATGACGCTATTGCAGAACTTGACGAAGATGAGCTTCGCCAGGATATTATGCAGTTGTTTGATGTGCTTTCTGATTCGGAGCTGATCGAGGTTCACGAAAATTCAAACATTATCGGAAGGGATGTTGAAAAATCGTCTTCAGATTTTCCTATGCTAGCTTATGTCAACCTACTCCGGAATTTTATGGAGTATGGCTATTACTCCGAGCAGGAGGTGGTCTTTAAGCAGGGTGGAAACGGCAAAGTTGATTGGAATCGAACAATAAAAACTTTGAGGCCGGATGTTGTTAATGATAGTGTGGTCTATCTTGATCCAGTTACACGACAAACGGACAATAATGAATGTGAACTGATTTCGCTTATCCATAAATTCTGCGTGTGGGATGCTGCAAAAAGAATCGGTTTTGTTTTTGGCGTTGATATCCAGGAACCTCCCGCCCTTGATTTTGACTACGAGATGTTTTCTTCTGTCTTGATGACGAAAGCCTCCAAAACATTCCATGATCGCGCACTTGCAATTTTCCAGGATATGCTGAGGATTGTGGAATACCTCGGAAAAAACGTGTCTGACGAAAATGTGATTCCCGATGAATTTTATTTTGGGGTAAATTCTTTTGCTCCTGTTTGGGAAGCGATGATTGAGCGCATTTTCGGAACAGAACATCGAGAAGATTATTATCCAAATTGCGGCTGGGTTATTGATGGTAAAAATGCGGGTCGTGTTGAAATGCGTCCTGATACCATCATGAAAGTGGATGACAAAATCTTTGTTCTGGATTCCAAGTATTATACTTACGGCATTGATGGCAGAACGTTGCCGCAATCAGAATCCATCACCAAGCAGCTTGCCTATGCTGAATTTGCTGAACAAAAAATTGGCAAAACGGTTTATAACGTTTTTCTGATGCCTTACTGTGCGGGTGCGGTAACTGCAGAGAATTTTTTGTACCCATTTAAAATGAAATATCTAGGCTACGCCTATAGTGATTGGAAAAATACGGATGTGGCAAAAGGTCTTGTAAAACCTTACCACAAAATTCACGGCGTCCTGCTTGATATAAAAAATGTGATGCAAAATTATAGCAAGAGCAATGCTGCACAGAAGCAGTTTGCGAATGTGATTACGACCGCAAATAAAAAAGGCCCGTAACATCGTTGGTTCCCCTATGGTGGGACAACTTCGTTACAGGCCTGTTTATGTTCAAAGTATACATAAATGAAATAAATGTGTCAAGAACAACTGTTTGCATGAGAGTCGCGACGGCCAAGCTTGCTTGAGCCGGCACCTGTCCTCGCTTGACGGGGATGACTGAAGAGGATTTTATAAAGTTCCTTGGTAGTCGTGGCATTTCCATATTCCATTTTGATGATGCAAATGAGTTTATGGAAGAAATGAAACATGCATAGAGCAAAAAGTTTATAGTGTAAATAAACATCTTGCTTTGTAGCCATTTTTTGGCTATATTGTTTTCATGTACGTTGTAATCGCCAAACGTTCGGTTGAAAAATGTATTCAGAAAATGCCTGTAGCCGAACAAAATAAATTTATTCGTTTGAAGCAACTACTCAAGGAGAAGGGCCCTGAGCAGCCGGCTCTTATGAATTATTCAAAACTTGGACCCGACAAGTATCACTGCCATTTATCTCGTAAATGGGTGGCCTGTTGGACTTGTAAAAACGGAACGCTAACCATTGAGGTGTATTATGTTGGCAGTCGTGAAAGCGCCCCCTATGCCCGGCACTAAGGAACCTGTTGTATTCCAGATTAAAGGTAACATTCCTGATTGCGTCATTGGAATCATGCGCAGCCTTTTCCCTTCTGTGGACGTTAGCGATGATGATGAATTTATTGATCTGGATAATTCAGAAGTGCTTAAGGGAATTGCCGAGAAAATGTCTCCTGGCGATGCTGTCAAGGCTGACCGTGAACTTCGCGGCTGGACTCAGAAAGTTCTATCCGAAAAATTGGGAATCTCTGTTCAGAATCTTTCTGAAATTGAACGTGGCCGTCGTACAGTTTCACGAAAAATGGCTACCAAGTTGGCAGCCGTTTTCGATGTGACTCCGGAGTCATATTTTGATTTCGGGATGAATCTTGTAGATACGTCTGCGAAGTACGATGCGAAGAAAAAGTGATTTCATATGATTTTTTCTTCCGCAACTTGGGACAGTCTAAAACTGATTTTCTTATCCATCGTTGACTTAATTGGACATTTTGTCCATAGTGTTTCTGAAAAAATCCTTTTCAATTACTTTGGATGAAGCTACTTTGGAGATTACTCCACACATCCAAAAAAGGCGTCTTCTCTTATGAGGAGGCGTCTTTTTTTAGTCACTTTTTATAGGGAGATTTTTTCCAGTCGGCGCGACTTGGCATTTTTCGGGGAACCAGGAGTTCCTTGTTTTCTGCAGGGCGGGCCCAATCTGTATTTGTCTTGATGGGTGGCATAAAGAAGTGCATGTGTGCCACGGGGTCAATTTGTACGGTGGCGCTGGTGCTGGTACAGGGGCGGTCCTCATCCCGATTGTCAAAAAGCGCCTTGGCTAAAAATGGTCGCTGTTCCCATTGGTAGTCGTCACCAAATTCTGTGATTCCGTAAATGCGTTCCCCCTTTTTGGCAATGAACTCGATTTTGCATTTTCCGTTTGAGTTCGTGTAGTGGCATCGCGTTCCCGAACAGAGGAATTTCCCGTTCCCGTAAAAATCGTATGCTTTCCCGTCGTCTGCGGACACATAGATTTCTTGCCAACCAGAGAAAATCCCTGCATGGGCGTAAGCCGCAAGGAACATCATGGCGATTATGTGGGCGAGCCTAGTCATCAGTAACCTATGATTGTTTCGAGGCCGATTCCCTGGAGCTTGTGGCCGTTGGTGTAGTAGTTGTTCCTGAAGTATTTGAGGCCGAAGCGGACTGTCCAGGTTCCGTAGCGGTTGAACTGATAGCCTGCGCCCAGCGAGAAAGTTGCGCCCTGGTCGTTCTTGTCTTGTTCTTCGTTGCGGTAGTTAGTTGTCGTGTATTTGGTTCCGGATAATCCGGCGCCAGCTATTACGTAGGGCGTGTTGTTTTCGTGGATGAAGATTGGAGCGGCAAGATTTAGGCCCAGGTGGATCATGTTCGTGTCTTTGGAAATGATTCCCTTGAAGTCTATTTCAGCGCCGACCATAAAATAGGTGAAGTCGTGCCAGGCGGAGAATCCGATATTGCCTGCGGCATGCTGACTCTTGATCAGATAATCTACGCCGAAGGAGAATGCCACGCGGGTGGTCCTTGAAGTGTTCAGCTTGTTTTCGAAATTGCTGGGAAGGTTGGATTCGCCGCTTTCGTGGGTGGCGGCAACAGGCTGGAAGTTAGATTCACTGATGTAGATGGGATATTCGGAATCGTAGAAGCTTTTGGGGTTGCTTCCTTTTTTGCCGGTGCCCATGGAGTTTGCCACGCGGAACAAGATGGGAGCGATGTCTTCGGGGATAATGGCCTGGTATTCGTCGTGCCACACCAGGTTATCGTTTTCGGTGTCTTTCATGGCGAAGGTGAGGAGCATGCCGCTGCCTTGTTCCTTGACGGTGATGTACAGGATGTAAGGGCAGCCCTTGCGCTTGGCGAGGTTACTGACTATGGCCATGGAGGCGGACTTGACATAGGGTGATTCCTTGTCGGCGGCCACGAGCTTGTAACGGCCCACTTCCTTGACGTACTGGCCGAAGGTCTGGACGATATAATTTTTGTAGTCGGGATGGATACCGCTAACTTTTATGTAGGGAATAAAGACTGATTCTTCGGAATAATCCACTCGGCCTTCGCCGTCAAATAGGCTTGCGAAATATTCCTCCAGCATCATCCCGGGAATAAACAGGAGGATTTTAGCTGTGCCCTTGGTTAAATCGGATGCGGCACTTCCTGCATGGGCGTTCCCTGCAGAACAAAGAACCACTAACAAAAAAATTAGACTTTTAATAAAACGCATAAAAACCCCCGTGTCTATGCGAAAATACAAAAAAGAGTTCTGGAGAAAAAGCTGAAACTATTACAGGGTGGAATGACCTTTTATTTTTTCAGGTGGAGCTTGCGGAGGACCTTTCCCAGCAATTCGTTAAGGATATCTCCGGCGTCCTTGCTGCCAAGGATCTTCTGGATAAAGAGGGTGGCGAACAGCAGGATAACGCCGGCGGCACAGCTGTAGATAACCAGCACGATCAGGTTAGTGCTGCGGACGAATTCACCCGTCACATGGTCAAGTCCAAGGGCGGCAAAGATCATGATGCCGAATGCCACCAGGGCGCGGAACATGTTCAGAAGTGCGGTCCTCATGCCGTCGGTTCCGTTCTTGCGGGCCCACATAAAGATCATGGAAATCACCTGCAGGATGGCGCCGGTGGCTCCGATAATAGGTACGCTCTTGATTCCCAGAGGTTCGCTCAATAGCATGTAGGCGGGAATGGTGGCGGCAAAGATTCCCGTGTTCAGGAGGGTGGGCAACCACATGCGTTCGGCGGCGTAGAAGCTGCGCACCAGAACCGCCTGCAAGCAAAGTCCCAAGCTTACGGGCAAGTACCAGCGGAGAATTTCGGTAATGGCTTCGGTGGTTTCGCGATGGAAGGCGCCGCGTTCAAAGAGGATTCGCACGGCGGGGAAGGAGAGTGCCCATACTGCAACCACTGCGGGAATCAAAATGCAGAACATGCGTGAGAGGCTCTTCCAGATTTTTTCGTTCAGCTCCTTGATCTGACCTTCCTTAACAAGGCGGGCCATGTCGGGGTAGCTGGTAACGGAAACGGAGAAACCGAAGACTGCCACCAGGGTGTACATGACGCGGTAGGCGTAGTTCAGGCTAGAAATACCGCTGCCGCCAAAACTGGAACCGAAACTACGGATGATGAATTCCAGGCCGAACATGGAGCCTACGCCAAGAGACATGGGCAACATCATCTTGAAATAGCGAACGATATCGGGATGGGTGGGCTGCATGATCAGTTCGTACTTGACGCCGCCACGCTTGGCTCCAAAAATCTGCAATGCGAAGAATCCGATGAAGGCTCCCACGGGAACGCCCCAGGCGAAACCTTCCAGACCGTAGCTGACGCCATTCATGCGGCCCATCAGAATTCCGGCAAGGCCTCCGCCCACAATGGCCACGTTGTAAATCAGGCCGGTAAGGGAAGGAATCAGGAACTGCTTACGGGTGTGCTGCACGGCAACCAGAATACTTCCCACGAAGATGAAGATCTGGCCCGGCAAAATGATGCGGCCGTAGTAAGTGGCGCGCTCGATCAGTTCTGCGCTTGCGCCGCTGGTGGTGAGCAGCTGCAAAAGTTCCGGCATAAAGATGAATGCAGGAATCACCAGCACCAGCAAGATGGCGCCGAAGGTGTTCAGCACGTTGCTAAAGAACTTCCAGCTTTTCTCTTCGTCGCCGGCCACCTTGTAGCCTGTAAAAATCGGGATGAAGATAATGGAGAGGAATCCGGTGCTCACTACGTGATTCAGGATGTCGGGAATCATGAAGGCCAGATCCAGGGCGTTCTTTTCGAGGGAGACGCCGGCGGCGTGGGCCAAAAGCATTTCACGGAAGATTCCCAGCACGCGGCTGAGCAACATACTTACAGCAACAATAATGGCAGCTTTATTCATGGAGGTTAATTTAGAAACTTTGTATATTTGAATGCATGAAAAAGATTTTTGGAATTATCGCTTTCGCCCTTGCAGGTATCGCTTTCGCCCAGGATGGCGCATCCGACGAAAATGTGACCAAGGGACCCTATGAACCTGTCGCTACCGAAGTGACTCAGGCCAAGAATTCCGACGACGATCCGTTGCCGGCTCCCAAGCGCCCGACCTACAATTTCGCAAGTTTCGGTCTTGGCTTTAGCGTGTGGCACAACTGGGAAGATTCCAGGAAGAATCCCAAGCGTGACTGGGACCAGGGCGTGGTATTCCATTACGGACGTATTTGGGAAATGACAACTCATGGTGCCATTACGTTCATGAACAACGCTAACGGTTCTTATGAAACTCATTGGCAGTGGCACGAGACTGCCTTGATTGGCGGCCGCTATTTCTTTGCCGACCAGGTGTTCTCCCCTTATGTGGGCATGGGCCTAGGTGTGGGTGTCGAAATGGACTTCCACTTTGACAAGTTCTCTGAAGCCTTTGCCATTGGCCCTGCCGGTGGTCTTGAAGCGGGCTTGATCATCTTCCGTACTTCTACGACCCAGCTTGAAGTGGGTGCCGCCTACGACATGCTCCTGGACGGTTTTGACTTTGGCCGCCATTTCGGAAGCTTCAGTTTCTACCTGGCCATTAACTATTAATTGTTTGGCTGTTTAGGCGACGGGCGCGCTTCGCGCGGCATGTTGCCGGCGGGTGCGTTAAACTGCGACTTTATAGCTGTTTAGCAATGTTCTGCTAGACAGCTTTTTTTGTTGCTGCAGGCGGTCTACGATAATGCTTGGGCGCACATGAAAGAGTCCTGCGAAATAGTCGATGCAACGCTTTTCGGCAAAGTGGCCGCAGCAGATGATTTCGCATTCTTCGGCTTCGGTCAGCATATGGCGTTCCGCAAACTGTTCGGCGGCGCTGCATTTTAGGGTGTCGCCCGAGATGCTGTTTGCAGAACCGCCCGCGGTTCCCGCAATTCCTGCAGAAGGTTGCTGGCTTAGTTGCAGGCCCAGCTGTAGGCACAGGCTGCGCTTGCCGTACATAATGTGGTACAGCTGATGGAACAGCCCCTGCAGAAGTCGTACGTCGGTCATGGGGCCCGCGGGAATCTGGATGACGGGGCGCTTGCCGACCCAGTAGCTTGCGGAAAGGGGTGCGGGGGCCGTCAAAAATGCCGGCACCTGAACAACCTGAACATCGCAATCCGAAATGCTACTGATGGCGGCCTTGCGCAGGGCGTTTCGCAAACCTAGGGCATTACGGCGCAAAAATTTCATGTTCTCGAGAATGGCTTCCTTCTCGATGGCGATTTCGGCGGCGGGGCGGCTGACCTGCAGTTCACCCAGGCGCAACCAGGCGGAATAGGCCTGAGGGTTCACGGAATCCTGGATGTTGGCGTAATAGGTTTTCCAGCCCTCGATGGTTGCCACGTTGAAAAATTTCAGCAGGGCTTTTACAAGGCTTCCGTCCTTGTTGCTGCATTGGGCGGGAATGCGATTTAGTCTGCGGAGTTCTGCCACGGGGAATTTCTGTGCCCAGGCCTTTGCCTCGGCGCTGCAAAATCCCGCTTCCATCTTGCTTCGGGCTTTTGACATTTCACTTTCGCCGACATGGATGTCGATGCCTGCAAAAAGATCGTCGCCCAGCATGAATTCCAGTTTGCATGCGGTATCTGCGCTGATCCCATCGACAATGGCATCGCGGGAACACCCTACACGTCTGCAGAGTTCCTCTTGGGTGATTCGTTGTGCGGCGATTGCCTTGCGAATTCTGTTGATGTACATTTCCGCCTCCAAGAGATTAAACTTTATCTGCAACAAGATAGAATTTTATTTATGTCACGAAATAAAAAAAGTCAGAATTTATTTTTCTGACTTCAAAAAAAATTAGAACTTGTGTTTCCAGCTTAACGCCACTCTATAAAAACTCCATTCGCCGCCGGTCACGTGAAGCAGGGGTTCCTGGTCCTCGTCGTCGTGCAACTGGGAGTAGCTTCGTTCACGTTCAAAAGTGTAGAGCACCGTCAAACTGTTCTTGTCGCTTAGCTTGAACGAGGTTAGTGCGCTAATGGCCGTGGTGGTAAAGTCTCCGTCGAAACTCTGGGCCACGGGGCCGTAGTCATCCTTGTCCAGGTGGCCTTCCATTTCAAGCATCAGGCCCACCATATTCAGGGTCATGGGCATCTGGTAGCCAAGCACTCCGGTAAAGCTGTACTGCAAACCATTGGCCTTGCGGGCGGATTCCTGCCACTGCCAAATTTCTCCATCGTCGACGCCGGTCATGGCTTCATAGAAAAGCTTGTAGCTAGCCACCATCACCACATGGGACCAGTCTCCTTCAATGAGCGCGCCCGTGTCAAACTGGAACGTGGCCGATGCCCACAAGTCGTAAAAGTAATGGGTAAACGGAGTCAGGTTCTCGTAGTCCTGAGTTTCAAAATCGTACTTGGTCAGACCTTCAAAACCAAGAACATTCCAGCCGCTACCGATAGAAGCGCCCGCACCGAAAACCAGGAAGGGAACAGGCGTAAAGTCCACCTCGACCATGGGGCGCAACGTCACCGGTGACAGTTCAAGAGATCCCCACAGTTCAACGTCTGCGCCGCTCAGGAGCCAGTGATCCCCGAGAGGTGTGGGAATGGTGTACTTGGCATCCAGGCGAGTCAAGGCTTCAAGTCCGTCGTATGGGCCCGAAGGTGCGGAGAAGTGTTCGTCTCCGGTCTTGACTTCGTGTTCGACATAGTAGGCCCCATTGGTGACCAGGGAATATTCCCAACCGGCAAAAGCCGAGGCCACGGCGAAAGGCAGGACTGCTAAAAATTTAAGACTACGCATGTCTTTAAATATAATATGAAGTCTGGTAGGGAATGCTAACTAGAAAAAACAATTTGTACAAGAAAAGGATGCCCATAAGGCATCCTTCTCGTCTTTAACGTCTTTATAAAAAGCGTCGGATTCGTGAACTTACACGTCCAGGTTGTAGGAGTGCAGGTACTTTTCCTGTTCGGCGGTGAGAACGTCGATTTCCTTGCCAAGGAACTTGAGCTTCTTGCGGGCCACTTCCTGGTCCACTTCGCGAGGAACGTCGATGATCTTTTCCGTGAGTTCGCCGGCGTGTTCCACCAGGTACTTTGCAGACAGTGCCTGAATAGCAAAGCTCATGTCCATGATTTCTGCCGGATGGCCGTCACCGCAGGCCAGGTTCACCAGGCGGCCTTCGCCAAGGACGAATACCCACTGGCCGGTGGGCAGCTTGTAGCCCATGATGTTCTTGCGCTGTTCGCGAATTTCCACGGCGTTCTTCTTCAGCCATGCTACGTCGATTTCGCAGTCGAAGTGACCAGCGTTGGCGAGGATGGCGCCGTCCTTCATTACAGAAAGATCTTCTGCGTCGATAACGCCGTCGCAACCGGTAACGGTCACGAAGAAGTCGCCGATCTTTGCAGCTTCGCGCATGGGCATTACGTCAAAGCCGTCCATGACAGCTTCGATAGCCTTCACCGGGTCCACTTCGGTCACGATGACGCGGGCACCCAGGCCCTTGGCGCGCATGGCGGTACCCTTACCGCACCAGCCGTAGCCAGCCACAACAACCTGCTTGCCAGCCACGATCAGGTTGGTTGTACGGTTGATGCCGTCCCATACGGACTGACCAGTACCGTAGCGGTTGTCAAAGAGGTGCTTGCAGTCGGCATTGTTCACGCGGACCATGGGGAACATCAGCTTGCCAGCCTTGTTCATGGCTTCCAGGCGGATGATACCGGTGGTGGTTTCTTCGCAGCCGCCGATGATGTTGGGAATCAGTTCCGGCATTTCGTTGTGGACCATGTTCACCAAGTCGCCACCGTCATCGATAATGATGTTGGGTCCGCACTGCAGAGTGTGACGGATATGGCTTTCGTATTCTTCGTTGGTAGCATCGTACCAGGCGTGCACTTCCATGCCTTCCTTTACGAGGGCGGCAGCCACGTCATCCTGGGTAGAAAGTGGATTGGAACCGGTAACGTACATTTCCGCACCGCCTGCCTTAAGAACCTGGCAGAGGTAACCGGTCTTTGCTTCCAGATGGACAGAAAGAGCGATCTTCTTTCCGGCGAAGGGCTTGGTCTTTTCGAATTCAGCCTTCAGCATAGAAAGAAGGCTGCAGTTGCGGTGAACCCATTCCAGCTTGCGTTCGCCAGATTCGGCCAGACTGATATCTCTGATTTCACTTGCCATATCTTTTCCTTTTGGATATGCCCCGCGGGGCCTCATTTGGTTTGTGTTTTTCGCCCCGGCACTCGTCGAGGGTCCAGCCGAATTTTTAGGGATGGTCGTCTGTCCTATCATCCGTTTTTTGCAAAAATAAAAATTGCGCCAGTTTCCGCGACGGAACCCTTAAACGTATTCCTTGTTTTCCAGGCCCATGCGCTTGATGATTTCGTTCACCTTCTGGTAAACCAGCTTTTCATCGAGAGTCAGAACCTTGCGGCCTTCCATGGTGATCTTGCCGTCGATAATCACGGTGTCCACTTCGGAACCGTTGGCGGAATAGGAGAGGCCCGCGATCAGGTTGTTCTTGGGCATCAGGGAAGGATTGTTCAAGTCCAGAATGGCGATGTCTGCCTTCTTGCCCACTTCCAGGGAGCCGATCTGGTTTTCGAGGCAAAGTGCCTTGGCGCCATTGAGGGTGGCCATGCGGAACACTTCGCGGGCGCTGACGCATTGGGGGCTCTTGTGGGTTCCCTTGTGGATCAAGGCCAGCAGGCTCATTTCGTGGAACATGTTCAGGCTGTTGTTACTTGCGGCGCCATCGGTACCCAGGCACACGTTGATGCCCTTGGCCATCATCTCGGGAACGGGAGCAAAACCGTTACCCAGCTTCATGTTGCTTGCGGGATTCGTCACCACGGAAACGCCACGGCGGGCCATGATTTCCATGTCGGCGTCGTCCACCTGAACGCAGTGGGCTGCAATGCAGGGAACATCAAAGAGGCCGTTCTTGTCGGCCATGACGATGGGGGAGTAGCCGTACTTTTCCTGGGTGCCCTGGATTTCGGCAACACTTTCGGAAAGATGCACATGAATGCCGATGCCCGCCTTCTTGGCTTCGTCGGACACGCGACGGAAATAATCCTCGGTGCAGGTGTAGGGAGCGTGGGGGCCGAACTTGAAAGTGATGCGGTCGCAGTCCTTGCAGAATTCCATTTCGTCGTAGGTCTGCTGGATGCGTCCGCCGTCATCTTCGGCGCTGCCGACGAGACCGCGGCACATGACGGCGCGCATGCCCGATTCCTTGATGGCCCTGGTAGTCTGCTTGATGTTCATCATCATGTCGTTAAAGCAGGTGGTGCCGCTCTTCATCATTTCGATGATGGCCAGGCAGGCGCCCCAGTAAGTGTCCTCGTCGGTCATCTTCTGCTCGATGGGATCGATGGTTCCGAACAGCCAATCCATAAAGGAAAGGTCGTCGGCCACGTTGCGCATGAAGCTCATGTAGGAATGGGTGTGGCAATTTACCAGGCCGGGAATGGCCAGCTTGTCAGTTCCGTCAATGACCCTGTCTGTCTTGAAGCCGGCGGGTTCCGCGCCCATGCCAACAATCTTGTCGCCTTCGATATAGATGGAAGTTTCCTTCACTTCGTCCTTGCTTCCGGCAGGAACGATGGCCTGGATGTTCTTCAAGACAATGCCCATGATGAATCCTTTTTTAAGCGGGTCCTAAAAATCTTTTTTATAGGTAGCAGGTCTAAATTGCAGACCCATATAAAAAATAGAAATTAAGAAACCTGGGCCAAAGCGCAGACAGGGTATATTCCAACCTGGAATAAGTTTTGTAAAATAAATCTTAGATTTCCTGGTCTGGAAAAAGCCAACTTTGTACTTTGTTGGGTGAGGGACGGCTGGGTCGCTGCTCTCGAACAGGCTCTAGGGCCGCAAAGGAGGCTTATCATGAAGACGCTGAAAATTACACTGCTCGTTGCCTTTGCCCTGATGGTTTCATCATCCTTCGCATCCAAGATGGTAAAGTCCAGATTGGGTGACCTGGATTTGATGGCGACCAAGGGTGGCGACAAAATTCTCTGCACCATGGGTTTCAATGCTGAGCTGGCGCTACTCCGCGAGGCAGAAACTGAAGCCCTGGTCAAGGGAGATTGCACCGGTTGGGTTCCGAAGTCCAAAATCGAGTATGTGGCGCAAGCTGCAGGTGACAAGACCATTGGATTTGGCGATGTCAATATCGAAGCCTGGATCGACAATCCTACCTCAGTATTCGTTCTTGAAAACGACGATGTGGACTTTGACGGAGTTTCCATCGACCGTGACTTCAAGGAATATCTGACGTACACCATTGACCGTGAACAGACCGAAATGCGCAACGGCGAAAACTAGTTTGCGCGGGTCAAGAAATTCATACTCTCCTTAAAGAACAAGGGGCGGTTCGCAAATGCGGACCGTCCTTTTTTGCTCCCCGGAATCTTGCTGCCGTTGCAGATTAACGCTTGCTGCGCTTCTGATGATCCTGTTCCATTTCCTTTTTCCAGTGACCGCGTTCCTCGTGGCAGATGTTGTTTCGGATATCGCTGATGATGGCGCTCTGGGCGCAGCACATGATCTCGATGCCTCTCTTGTCATTGACGTAGTTGGCGGCCCGTTCCTCGCTGATTCCGTAAGTGCGGGCGGTTTCCACGGCGTCGATGTTGGCTCCCAGGAAAATGAATTCCCAACCGTACTTTTCCTTCTGGCGATTTACCATGTGGCGTACTTGCTCGGCGGAATACTTGCGGCTGGAATTCTCGTAGCCGTCGGTGGTAATGATGAAGATGGTCTTTTCGGGGCGGTCTTCATCCCGGGCGTACTTGTGTACGTTTCCCATGTGATGGATGGCGTCGCCTAGGGCGTCTATGAGGGCGGTGCCTCCGCCAACGCAGTACTGCTCGCTGGTCATGGGCGGAATCTTGTCCAAGGAAACGCGGTCGTGAAGAACCTCGGAAACATTGTCAAAGAGGATGGTGGAAACCAGTGCTTCCCCTTCTTCTTTTTTTCTGCTTTTCGATGGTGCCGTTGAAGCCGCCGATGGTATCTGTCTCAAGGCCGCTCATGGATCCGCTGCGGTCCATGATAAAAACGATTTCTGTAAGTCCCTGCTTCATATTGAACCTCTCTTTTTTTTGCGACTGCCGGATTGCATCGCTCTGTTGATACGTTCAATATAGGTGGTTGCGGGAACAGAAAGGTCGCCTGCCAGGCGACATCGTTTTTAGAGGCTCCGGCTGGCTCCAAGGGAATTTTCTCCATGGGTTGAAAGGATCGTGTTGAGGGTGTTCACCTTGTATTGATTCCTGTCGGGATTTTCCCTGTAAAACAGTTCCTTGTTTTCCATGAAGAATTGGACAATCAGGTCGCTCTTGCTGGAGGGTGACAGGGCCCGCCCGGCGTAAGACAGGAATTCCACCGCCTCGATATAGTTCAGCTTGAGGCCGATGGCGATAGCGATGGCCGTTTCCTTGGAGGGGGTGTAGCTATCGCTGTTGTTGATTTTCGAAAGTACCTTGCGGTCTACGTCGGAATCCCTGGCCAGCATGGAATTGGTGATGCTTCTGTCGGTCATGATTTCGTTCATCTTCTTGCGGAAGGACTTGAACCTTTTCGGGTCCTTCAGCAGTTCGTTGATGCTCTTGTCGAAATCCGACTTGCTGCTGATCTTGGAAAGAATGGGAGCTGCGTCGCAAATTTCTGCGACGACTTCGCTTTCGCCGATTATTTGACTGTCGTCGGCCATTTGACTGTCGTCGGCCATTTGACCGTCGCCGAGCGGTTCTTCACTGAAGGAACAGCACTTGAGTGCTTCGAAATTTTCCTGGGGATTTTCCGGGACGTAGTTGGCGTAGATGTATTCCTGGATCTTGCCGAACAGCGCTTCGGAAATTTTGACCGCTTCGTCGTCGTAGAGTACGATGGTGGCGGTAATGTCGCAGTCCTTTCCGTCGCCTTGCAGGAACTCCTCGATGGATTCCTTGGCGATGTCCAGGGCCAAATCCTTAGGGAATCTGTAAATGCCGCTAGACAGCAGGGGGAACGCGATGGAATGGCAGCCCAGTTCCCGGGCCTTGCGCATGGCGTTCTGGTAGCAGAATTTCAGGGAGGTCTTTTCGCCGGAACGTCCGTCGTTCCAGCGGGGGGCCGAAACGTGGATGATGTATTTGGCGTTCAGGTCAAAGGCATCGGTGTGGGCCACATCGCAAACGTCCAGGTAGCCGATCTTTTCGCGGGCTTCCAGGAGCTGGTCGTGTCCGGCTGCATCGAAGATCAGGGCTTCGGTACTTCCACCGCAGATAGGGAAGGGGTTGGCGGAATTGACGATGGCGTCTGCCGTGACTCGGGTGATGTCGTCGTGAATAATCTTGAGCTGGTTCATAACGGCCTCCTTATTTTCTTTATAAAATTAGCATTGCTTGTCTGACAAAAAATGTCAAAAAAACAGACGTTTTCTTTATTCGCTTGTATAGACAGCCCAGTTTGATATTCCAAAAAAGACGGCTTATTCTGTTTTTATTTGAAAATTTGAGCTTTTTAAGGTACTTTAAGAACTATATTTCTTTGAGGTTATGAGATTTACTGTTTTTACATCTGCGTTGATGGGGGGCCTTGTTTCTATGGCCTTTGCCCAGGCCGTGGTGGACCCGTTTCTGGGCGAGCCGTTCACGGCCGAATTCTACGATGCTGGAGACAACAACCAGTATCGCGCAACGCTTGTAAGCTATCCATTCGGAGCGTCCGGCAAGTCTGCGCCCCAGGATTCCGCAGTTGTACAGGATTCCACTGCAGCTCCCCAGGATTCTCTGAACGGAACTGTCAATAAGCCCAAGGCGGCCGTGCTCTATATTCACGGCTTTAACGACTATTACTTCCAGACTTTAACGGCCGAAAAGCTGGATTCCGCAGGCTATGCCTTCTTCGCTATCGACCTGCACAATTACGGTCGTTCCTACCGCCAGGGCGAAGTGCTGGGTGAGCTCAGGGACGTAACCAGCTATTTCCCGGAAATCGATTCCGCCTGGAAGAAAATCGAGGCGGCAGTCGGCAAGGATGTGCCCAAGGTTTTATTGGGACACAGTACCGGCGGCCTGATTTCTCTGGTGTACGCCGACGTCCGCGAAAAGGGCAAGGACTTCGATGCTATCGTGCTGAACAGCCCCTTCATGGAGATGAATTACTCCTGGCTCATGCGCGATGTGATCATTCCCGTTCTTGCGCCTATCGGACATTACTTCCCGAACATCCCGATTCCCCGCAGCAGCAGCGACGCCTACAGCGAAAGCCTGCTCAAGAGCATGAAGGGAGAATGGGAATACAATACGACCTTGAAGGTGCCGGGCAGCATCCCCGTGGATTTCGGCTGGTCTGCCGCCATCTGTGACGCCCAGGATATCGTAAAGGCCGGGATGGATCTTGTCTCGCCGATCCTCGTGATGCACAGCGGCTGTAGCGTCAACGAAGACGAATGGAGCGATGAGTACACCCGTTGCGATGGCGTCTTGAACGTAGACGATATCCGCAATTACGGTGCCCACCTGGGACCGGATGTGCGCCTGGTGCAGATTCCAGGGGCCTTGCACGACCTTTACCTTTCCCGCAAGGAAGTCCGCGATCACGCCTATAGCGTGACTATCGAATTCCTGGACAATATTGTCAAGAAGTAATTTCGGATGGGCGGGCCGCTCTTTTTGGGTGGACGTCTGGCAGGTTCCGCAAACTATAAAAAGAAAAAGCCCCGACATTCGTCGGGGCCTTTAAGTTCTTGCAGCTTAGCGCCAGATTACCATCTTGCGGAAAGTTCAGACGGGCATTCGATTTCCTGGTACTTCAGGGTCGGATTGTCTGCGCCGTTCATCCAAGTTGCCATGAACATGCAGCCTTCGTAAGCCTGGGTGTTGTTGCCGTATTCAGTCTTGCAGCTAGACTTCAAGCAATCCAGGAGCTTGTCGGTGCTGTTGTTGTACTTGTCCTGGCAGGTGCCCAGGAGACCACCGTACTGCTTACCGTTGCAGGAAAGTCCCATGACGCGGCAGCCGGAGAATGCACCGACGCCACCACCCGGGATCATCAAGTCGAACTGGCCGCCGGCAACGTCGTAACCGATGTTGCTGGACATGACCACCAGCTTCTTGTTGGCGAGAGCCTTGTTACGTGCGGGGTTCTGGTCGTGACCATTGCCGTCGAAAGTCAGGAGGTAGCAACGGCCGCAGTCGCCTTCGCCACCCGGAGTTGCTGCGAATGCGTATGCCAGGTTATCGTTAATGATCTGGGGGATCTGGCTCAGGCAGGTACCTGCAGTACCGCCATCGCATGCGGACTTTTCATCGGCGCCAGCCAGGGAGCCATCAGCGTGGCAGGTGCGGGTCGGGGTGCTTGCCGGACCGGCCTTGCCCTTCCATGCGCAGTGAGGCTTGCAGCTATCCCAGTAACGGGTTGCGTAGCCGGAACCGCTCTTACCGCCGCTAACAATCTTGAAGTTGGGAGTTGTACCATTGTTGGTGTTGGAAGCGCTGGATGCAGGCTGCTGGCTAGCAGAAGACTTTGCCTGCTGGCTAGCGGAGGACTTTGCCTGCTGCTGGCTGTTAGAAGACTGAGGCTGCTGCTGGTTGTTATTGTTGTTGTTATTGTTGGAGCCGTTGCCAGAACCGATGTTTGCGCAGTTGTTGTTGCTGCCGTCCCACCAGCAATCGATGGAGCAGTCGTTCTTGTAGGCGTACTTTTCGCCGTTCTTGCCTACCAGTTCGGTGTAGGGCTTCACATACTTATTAGAGAGCTTGTCGAAGCAGGTACCGTCGGAACCCTGCTGCGGCTGGTCGTTCTGCTGAGCGGCGCTAGAAGTAGCAGTCTGGTTCTGGTTGTTGTTCTGCTGAGCGGCGCTGGAAGTAGCAGTCTGGTTCTGGTTGTTCTGCTGAGTAGCGCTAGAAGTAGCAGTCTGGTTCTGGTTGTTGTCCTGCAGAGAAGCGCTGGAAGTGGGAGCGGTTTCGTTAGGAAGGCTAGAAGCAGAGGAAGCGGGAGCGATAACGGTGGGGATAACTTCTCCAACGTCCTTGTATTCCAAGGCGCTGATGTCCACGCTTTCGAACATGGTGACGCCGGCCAGATTCTTGATGGTCATGGTAGCGCCGTCATAAGAACCGACAATTTCGCCGGCGGCGGTCTTCACTTCGAGATTACCGTTGATGAGGTAAGTCTGGTTGTCGGTATTGAACACGAAGCAGGGCTCGGTTGCAGTAAGGACGTTGGGTGCAGATGCGTCTGCACTAGAAGTGACAAGAGACTGGTCGGGAATATTGTTTGCGATTGCGTCGACGGCTTCTTCGGAACAGCTCATGAGTGCTGCCACGGAGCTGATGAGCAGAACGGACTTCAAGAATTGACGTTTCATTTCGACCTCAGTAGGGGTTGTATGCTAGGTGTACGAGAAAACTTGACTTTACACCAATAAAAGTCTTCCAATTCCATCCGTGCGGAAAGATAGTATCTGTAAAGGGTTTACGTGTGTAAATTTTTGTAAGATATGAAGTTACGAAAAAAGCCCCGGCCTGCGGGCCGAGACTTCTAATTTACTGAATGGCGTCGAACGCGGTATTAATAGCGGTCAGCCAATTCCTTGGGGCATTCCACTTCCTTGTAGGTGTGGGTCGGGTTGCCTGCAGCTTCCATGAAGTTGGCCAGGAACAGGCAGCCTTCCTTGGCGGCTTCGTCCTTGGCGAAGATGCTGTTGCACTTGCCGACCAGGCATTCCTTGCGCTTGGTGTAGATCTGACTATCGTTGCCGGAGTAACCCACCTGGTTTTCGCAATCGCTCAACAGGCCGCCGTAGCGTTCGGAATTTCTCATGTCGCCCCAGTCCATCTTGCCGGAACAACCGTCGAATGCACCGTAGCCGCCACCGGGGATCATGATGTCGAACTGTCCGTTAGACACGTCGCCACCGACATTGGAGGCCATGACGATGAGCTTCTTGCCCTGGAGCTTTTGGTGGTTCATCTTGGTTTCGTACTTGCCCTGACCGGTGAAAGTCAGCTCGAAGCACCTGCCGCAGGCGCTCTTGAAGGCGGGCACGGCAGCGAAGGCGAAACCGATATTGTCGCAGCCTTCGATGGTAAATGCGGTCTGGCTGGTGCAGGTCATTGCGTTACCGCCGTCGCAGACGCTCTGGGAGCTGGGGTCGGTAATCAGGGTGGTGCTGTTCACGCTGCACTGTTTTGCGCGGTGGTCGCCTGCGTTTTCCTTCCAGGAGCAGCTGGGCTTGCAGCAGTCCCAGTATCTGGTGGCGTGGCCGCTACCGCTTTCGCCGCCGGAAACGTACTTGATTTCGGGGCAGCCCTTTGCAGCGGAGCTGGTGGGCTGGCTGTCAGAAGACTTAGGCTGGCTAGCGGAAGACTTGGGCTGCTGGGCGCTAGATGCCGGCTGCTGATTGCTGGAAGACAGGGCCTGCTGGCTGTCGGAACTGGTAAGAATGACCGTTTCGCTAGACAGGGTGGGGACCGGAGTTTCCTGCTGGCTTGCAGAAGAAGCGGCCGTCGGGTTGTAGTCCGGATACTGGTTCAGGTCGATGTCCTGGAGGGCGATGGTCATATCCAGGGTAGTGATGTAACCATAGCTGTCAGTGATGTAGACGAAATAGCCGGTCTGTACACCGCTTGCGTCAGTGACGGTGCCCAGGGCGTGGCCCTCGGCGTCGAAGGCGTTGTCGACGGCAGGAGAAATGACGTAGTCCTGACCGGCGGCGTTAAGGACCTTGGAGGGCTTGGTGCCGCTTGCTGCCGGAATGAGGGGAAGGGCGTTAAAGTCTACGCCGGTAGCCAGGGTGGCGCCTTCCATAGTCATGATCGATCCGGAATCCTTGTCTGTAAAGCCGACCTGCAGGCCGTTGGCATCAAGGACTCTGCCGTCTTCAGTGATGTAGACGTCCAGGCCGTTGTCGTTGTAATGCCTGGTGGGCTCGCCCAGTGCAACGGGAGTGTTGACATTGCCGTTGTTGTCGTTGTTTGCAGAAGTGGAATCATCACCGCAGTTGCATACCGCGATGGCCATGCCGGCGATCAGGATCGCCTTGATCATCGTCTTGAAAAAAGGATTCTTCATATTCTCTTTACCTAAGGATGCCCATAAACCAAGTCAAAGATAGATATATACTTACGTCTATGGTGTAAAATATTTTTTCGGTGTGATTGAAAACGTTCCCAAGGTGTTTCCGGAATGTAAACTAATGTAAATTCTTAATATGTAAAATTCTTTTTACAATTGTAGAAATAATGGCTTCTGGTACGTTTTGTTTGTTGATTGAATGTTGTTATTGTGTTGATAAACTGAATTTAGTGGGTTCTGTTGTTTGATGACCCTCAAAAATTTGTAAAAAAATGGCGTTTTTGGATGGGTACGCGGTAGGAAACGCAGACCGAAAAAGGATCGTCGGGAAAGGGGTGTTGATAAGCCAAAATTGCCGTTTTCTGCAAAAAAACAAAGAAAAATCCTTGAAATTTTTTGTGGATTTGCTAAATTTACGCGACAAAATCCGCAGAGTACCGCTTCCTATGCTCTGTCGGAATAACAGGAATCTCACGCAAACCCGCGTCGTTCCTAGGTTTCGAAGCGATAAACCTTCTGCTGAAGAAGAGGAAAAAATGGCAAAAGAACATTTTGACAGAAGTAAGCCGCACTGCAACATCGGCACCATCGGCCACGTTGACCACGGTAAGACCACTCTGACCGCTGCTAT